>CAVHZP010000116.1:0-6209 GCA_963640485.1 bacterium
GCTTAAAAATTCGTATAATTTCTGATTCTTCGATTTAATCAGTGTTTCCCTAATTCATTATGGCTTTCTGTTCTTTATATGCAGCTCGGTGGGAAATATTACATAAGTTTGGTGCGCGTAGGGCCAGGGATTTAGTAATTAGTAATTAGTAATCAGTAATCAGGACGCGTTTGGCACAAGTGCATACATAGAGATATTGCCGCTATCAGTTTAGCAGTCAGGAATTAGTAATCAGTGATCAGGGGGCGGGCAACGGTTCATGGCTACAATGGGGAAGTAGGCCAAATATGTCCCGAATACTAACCACTGATTACTGATTACTACCACCACTTAGCGCTGCTCCACTATGTGTAACTAGCGCTAAACGCGTCCTGACCACTAATTACTGATTACTGATCACTAAACCGATAGCGTCAAACAAGAAAAAACGAAAAGCGGCGCTTTCGCGCCGCCTTCTTGCGAATCACAGAGTCTGTAATTTTGCAGAATTATCCATAATGATCTTCGCAGCCAGGCCTGTTCCGGCTGCTGCTGCTGCAACGCCGATGAAGCCGCCAAGCGGACCGCCGACAGCGATCATCGCGCCGCCCAGGACACCGAAAGTTGCGCCCAGAACGAAAGCACCGGCGATGGCGCCTACGCATTTGATTTTTTCCACATTGCTGCTGAACCAGCTGGAGAGAGACCAGCCGCCCACTACATCGTCGAGCATTTCATCTGCCAGCACTGCTTTGTCGGAAGAGAGATAATCAGCTGCCTGCTGGAAAAGGCTCTTGAACTGTTCGAAAGTCACTTTGCAGAATGTTTTGGTGATTTCAAACATATCCTCCACCGTCTTCGCTGCGTCGATGATTTTCATCAGCGCCGAGTCCTGCTGCACGGAAGCAACGAAATCCTCCATGCCCTTCTGCACCTTTTCATTGTTCATCAGTTCTTCGTAAGTCATTGCATTTGCCATACTTATTTCTCCTTTCAAAATGGAATATCCAATTTTGTTTTTCTCTATTCATTATACGATAGGTAGCGAGAAATATTACAATTTTTTTAGGGATAAGGGATAAGGGATAAGGGATAGGGGATAAGGCGGGCATGCCGCTGTTGCATACATGGCGATGAATACCGCTATGTGGTTCGTAGTCGGTGGTCGGTGATCGGTAGTCGGTTCACATTTGGCGCTATAGACGCTCAGCCCGTCAGACATTAGCCGTCAGACCGCGCGCAGCTGCTTCGTCATAGCTATGAGGAAGCAGGCAAACGCGAACCGACTACCGACCACGAAATCCAAAGCCTCAAACAACGCAAAACAAAAGCGGCGCTTTCGCGCCGCTCTGCGAGCCTTATGCCTGCCCGCTCATTTTCCATTTCTTCTTATCAATGGCCAGCTCATCACCGGGGCGGATTTTTTTTCGTTTCTCGTGGACCTTCACGCCATTCAGCATTACTTTGTGAGCTTCCAGGAAAGCGCCGGTCTCGCCGCCGGAGGAAATGAGATCCAGTTTCTTTAACAGCTGGTCCAGCTGGATGTATTCGCCGTAGATTTCCAAAGTCTCCATCAGTTTCTACCTCTCATGGGCGTTACCACGTACTGATAGGTCTTATCCTCTTCCTGTTCTACCAGCATGGGGCCGTTCTTCTGCAGGTGCAGGGTGATAGTTTCCCCTTTGGAATGCTTCAGGATGTCTTCGATGTAATTGCAATTAAAGGTAATAGCAATGGGATCGCCTTCGAGCTTCACCGGGATGGAGGTGTCGCTGCGGCCGATCTGGGGATCTTCTTCGAACACTTCCAGTGTGTCTTCCGTGAAGTGGAAGTTGATGGTCTGATAGCTCAGGTCTCTGGAAATCGGACTGATGAAGCGAACCGCTTCTTCGAAGTCCTTCACATTCACCGTAGCGAGAGCGTCATGGCGAGTCGGGATGACGCGGTGGTAATCCGGATAGTCGCCGTTAATGAGATTGGAAATAAAGTAAGTGCTGCCGAAGGAGAAGGCCACGTGATTCTTGGACCAGGAAATTTCAGCCACCGCGTCCTCTTCCGATGGCAGGAGGCGCACCACGTCAGAGAGCACATTGGCGGGCACGATAAAGCGGCCTGCTGCCGTAGCCTCTTCTTCCAGGGTGGCTTCCTTGGCTGCCAGGCGATGGGTGTTGGTCGCAGCCATGGTGAAGATCTGATTTTTGATTTCAAAAAGAATGCCCGAGAAGAGTGGCTTCTGTTTATCCGATGCTGCCGCAAAAGAAACGAGGCTTGCCATTTCTGAAAGGTCTCTGCATTTCACGATGCCATGAATGGCGTGATCGATTTCCTTCACTTCCGGGAATTCGGTGGCATCTCTGGTGGGGAACTTGGCAAAGTAGGTGCCGCAGCGGAAGGAAACGGTATTTTCTTCCTTTTTCTTTTCCATCACTACGTCACCTGCCGGCATCATGCGGATGGTGCTCAAAAGCTGCATGGCAGCAATGACGATCACGCCTTCCTCTTCAATGTTGGCAGGACAGATGGTTTTGATGCCGATAGAGAAATCGTTGGCCTCGATTTCGACTTTGCCGTTCTGGGCAGCAAGGAAGAAACCGTTGTTGGTGTTGGATGTAATTTTTGCCTGTGCTGCCCGCTGTACGCGGTCCAGTGCATTTGACAGTTCGGTTTTATCGAAGATGACTCTCATGGGTAGCTCCTCTAAAAAATGACGATGTTTGATAAAAGAATAGTAGTCGCCGTAGTAGGCGGGTGTGAAAAAGTGAATATCTTTGTGAAAAGCTCGATTTTTTCGAATTCCGTCCTTTGTGAGAACTTTTTGAATAACTTTTTTTTTAATTCACCGATTTCACAGTTTTTCAAAGCCCCATGCTTTTTCACAATTTGTCGGCAGGGGTGTTCAATGGGGGCGGCGGGGTTAGTCACAGTGGTTTTTAGGGATAAGGGATAGGGGATAGGGGATAAGGGATAAGGCGCATTTAGCGCCAGTACAATCATAGTTGTGATTCCTTTTGTTTACCAGAAAAAAATTCCGGGTTCAAGGGGGAGGTTCGCCGCACAATTCATATAACGGCGCAAATTTTTGAAAGAGTGAAACACGACGTAGTTATCTCTATGTATGCACTGGCGAGAGATGCGTCCTTATCCCCTATCCCTTATCCCCTATCCCATATCCCATAACCCCTATCCCTTATCCCTTTTTCCTCAGCTCCGCTGTTTCAACAACTTCATGATCGCTTCCAGTGCAGCTCTTGTCTGCGGCGATTTCTCTATATCCTTTTCCACGCGTTCGCAAGCATACAGCACGGTGGAGTGGTCTTTCCGGTGGAAGTAGTCGCGAAGAGACGGGAAGGATTCGTTGAGCTGTTTGCGGCAAATGTACATGGCCATCTGCCGGGGAATGACGATTTTCTGGGGCCGGCCTTTTCCGAGGAGTTTATCCTTTTTGACGCCGTAGTACTGGCACACGGTGTCGATGATGAAGTCCACTGTAAGCTCCTGATTTCCATCGAGGGGGATCTGGTCTTTCAGCGCGTCCTTGGTGAAGTCCAGTGTGATGGGCTTTTTCTTAATCTGGGCGAAGGTGACGAGTTTATTGAATGCCCCTTCCAGTTCACGGACATTGGTATTGATATGGCTGGCGATGTAGTCTACCACATCTTTGTCCAGTGTGAGTCCCAGTTTCTCGGCCCGTTGCTGAAGGATGATGCAGCAGATTTCATAGTCCGGCGGGGAAATGGGAGCCACCAGGCCGCTGGAGAAGCGGGTCTGCAGGCGGTCTTCCAGTTTTTCGATATCCGCCGGCGTGCGGTCACTGGTCATGATGATGTGCTTCTTCTTATCGAAGAGGTCATTGAAGGTGTTGAAGATTTCCATCTTTGTAGCGTCTTTGGAGCCGAAGAACTGCACATCGTCGATGAGGAGGAAATCCAGATTTCTATACTTGGACCGGAATTTCGGCATGTTTTGTTTCTGGATGGCGTCGATGAGTTCGTTGGTGAAAGTTTCACTGGAAACGAAGAGCACCGACAGCTCCGGCTTGTTGATGCGGATGTAATTGCAAATGGCGTGGAGCAGGTGGGTCTTGCCCAGGCCCGAGGGGCCGTAGATGAAAAGGGGATTCATCTTCTGATCCGCTTTGTCCGGATGGCTGGCGCTTTTCGCCACGGCGTAGGCCGCCTGGAAAGCGATTTCGTTACAGTTACCGTGGACGAAGGTGTCGAAGGTGTATTCCTCGTTTACCGGATTGGGAAGGAAGGGGCCTTCCGGCTTTTTCGGTTCCGCTTTCGTTGGCGTTTCAAAGAGCGACGTTTCTTCCAGCGCGTGAATATCCGGGAGCGCCACCTGGTCAGCGCTCATGGGTTTCAGATTCGAGAAATCCGGCACCGTTGCCTCTTCCGGGAACGGCGCGTCTTCCATGATCGGCGCTTGGGGGCTCGCCTCATAGGGCACCGCGCTTTCCCGGAATGCCGGGAACGGTGCTGCTTCGGCGGCAATGGACGGCTCGATAGGAGCCGGCGGTACAGGTTCTACCGGCTTGGGGGCGGGCTTTGGCGTGTTTGCCATATTTTCGGCCAGGGCGACATCGATGGTCATGTGACGGCCTTCGATGTCGAAAATGATTTTTTCCAGCTTGGCTTTGTACACATTTTCGATCCAGGTCTTGCGCCTTTTGTTTTTCACCGAAATGGTGAGCCGGTCCTCGGTCATAGAAATCGGAAAGACTTCATTGCAGAACATGTCGGAGTAGGCGGGATCGTACTGGTCTATGTGGTCCAGTACATCGTCCCATAATTGAAAGAAATCCATAAGAAAACCTCTCTTGCTGTGAGTATGTGATTTACTTTGTGAATAGCTGTGGAAAACTGCACTTGCAGGAAATCGGGAAATTCCATTTGTGCCCGCCCTGTCTGGCGCCTGGCATCTTGAAAATTTCTGTGGATAAGTGGATAACTTTGTGGACAAGTGATCCGTTCTCCTTTTTTATTCCCATGTTATCCACCGCGTTTTCGATTCATCTGTGAATAAATCTATTGTACCATTTCTTTCGCCGGATGTATATGCACAAGATGTGGGATAGGTCAGGGATAAGGGACAGGGGATAAGGGATAAGGGGGGAAGGGCGTGTTTGGCATTACAGACAGTGAGACCGTTAGACATCAGACCCGCGTAGCTGCTTGTTCATTGTGGATGGAAACGAAAAAAGTCTTTATCTGAAATGATTTCAGATAAAGACTTAATCCGTGTTTCCTTAGATTGCAAGACCGTGCTTTTGGGCGATTTGCGCTACTTCCTCTGCCGAAAGGTGAGTGGCGTCCGTGATGAAATGCATAGGCGCTTTGTTTTTTAAAAGAGAAAGGACAAACTCGTTAGTCAGTTCAACGCGCTCTTCAATGCGCCCTTCAATGCGCCCTTCAATGCGTCCTTCAACGCGTCCTTCAACGCGCCCTTCTTCAAGCGCTACTTCTTTAGCCCGGGTGGCATCCCATTCAAAAGAAATCATATCAAGCACCTCACTTTCATGATTTTTAAAATAATCAGCCATCAGATCATGGCTTTCACAATATCGAATGGCTTTCTTTATGGCGTCGAATAAGGAAAGGTTACTTTTTATATACTCTCTCACCTTAGAAATAAAAACGCTATAGGCCATGAGGTCATGGCAGCGATCCAAGACCTCTTTGCTTTCCGCGTAATTGATATTGTAGCAATTCGCCGTGAGTTCTATGCAGGCAGAAGGCGTGGCAAAGGCGTCTGAGAGATGGAGCTTTTGGAAATAGGGGATATCCCGGGCGCCATTGTAGAGTACATAGAATTCCGGCGCCGGAATCTGTACGAGCGTGCCTTTGTAAATAATGTCTGTGTTGACCAGGTCTCTGTACAGATTGGAAAGGTACCAAAGGAAACGTAGCGGCATATTAGGATTCCAGGTGGACTGATGTTCCAGTAAAATGATCAGCCGGTTTCCTACGCGGAAGCTGATATCGTTCTTGATGTCATTCATAAAAACACCGGATAAGGTGTTGATATCAATTTCCTCCGGCGACACTTCGTTTCCTGACAGGGCTTTGTAGAGCCTTGCCAATCGTTCCTTGTCATTGAATATGGCTCGGAAAAGAGAATCTTTATAAGTCTGTTTTGTTTCCATGGCAGCACCTCTTTTCTATCTATATTATAGCATGGGAAGTAAAATAAAATTTTTAGCGTTTCTGATTATGAATATGTGATTTACT
>CAVHZP010000117.1:0-6195 GCA_963640485.1 bacterium
GCGGGAAATTCCTCCTCGTCTTGCACCATTGGGCTGGTCAGAAATTCAGATGGCAATTTAATCAGTGTTTCCCTAGTAGTCAGCGGTCGGCGCGCAGACCTGCTTCCCCACTACCGTGAGCCGTTGACCGTATAACCGTTGACCGATTTCTTTGACGATAGCCGGAAATGGAGCGGATTACGGTTACACGGTAAACGGAAAACGGCTACGATGAGGAAGCAATCAGATGCGCCCCGACTACCGACTACCGACTACAAAACCAATAGCGGTAGGAGCCTCATGTATGCGCTAGCGCCAAGTGCGCCCTGACTACTGGCCACCGACTACCGATTACAAAACCGATAGCGGTAGCATCTCCCATGTATGCACTAGCGCCAAGTGCGCCCTGACTACTGACCACCGACTACCGATTACAAAACCGATAGCGTCAATACGCACACTATTCGCTTACCCGTTTCCCGATGCGTCTTTCTTTATAGGCTGCCAGTTTGGCATCGCGGATGGCGAGGTGGCCGAAGTATTTCTTTGTTTCCGAAACGATGACGCCGGAGAGGCCCAGGAGGGCGATGAGGTTTGGAATGGCCATGAGGCCGTTGACGATATCAGCGAGAGCCCAGATGGCTTCGAGTTTCAGGAAGACAGCGGAGGCGAGGACGCCGATGTAGCAGATGCGGTACACTGGGATGGTTTTGGTGCCGAAGAGGTATTCCCAGCAGCGTTCGCCGTAGTAGTTCCAGCCGATGATGGTGGTGAAGGCGAAGAGGGTGAGGGAAATGGTGAGGATGATGGGCGCGAGACTTCCGTAGGTGGTAGCGAAAGCGGCCTGGGTGAGTTCGGCGCCATTGAGGTCGCCCATCCACTGACCGGAGACGATGATGGTGAGGCCGGTCATGGTGCAGATGATGATGGTGTCAATGAAGGTGCCGGTCATGGAAATGAGGCCCTGTTCGGCCGGCCATTTGGTTTTGGCTGCCGCCGCTACGATAGGCGCAGAGCCGAGGCCGGATTCATTGGAGTAGAGGCCGCGGGCGATACCACTGCGGAGGACCAGCATGATGCCGGCGCCGGCAAAGCCGCCGACAGCTGCAGTGCCATTGAAGGCGCCGTCGATGACGAGAGCTACCGCGTGGGGAAGTTCAGAAGCATTGAGAGAGAGGAAAATCACAGTGACGATGAAATAGATGACGGCCATAGCCGGCACGATCTTCGAAGCGGTTTGGGAAATGGATTTCAAGCCGCCGAAGGTGATGATGGCTACCAGGGTGGTGATGATGGCGCAGGTGATGTAGGAGGAAACGCCGAAGCCTGCTTCTACAGAGGCGGTGATGGCATTCATCTGGGTGGTGGTGCCGCTGCCGAGCATGGCGGTCATGATGCCGAAGAGGGCGAAAGCGATGGCGAGAGGCTTCCATTTCTTCCCGAGACCCATTTCGATGTAGTACATAGGGCCACCGGAAATATTTCCCTGGTCATCCACGCCGCGGTACTTCACGGCCAGGCACCCTTCGGCGTACTTGGTGGCCATGCCAAAGAAAGCGGCCAGCCACATCCAGAAGAGAGCGCCCGGGCCGCCAAGCTTGATGGCCGTAGCTACGCCGACGATGTTGCCGGTGCCCACGGTGGCTGCGAGAGCGGTGCAGAGGGCTTTGAAGCTGTCGATGTCGCCGTCCCCTTTGTTCCGCGCGAAGAAAATGAGCTTCAAAGCGCGAGGCAGTTTCAATACCTGCAAAAGCGACAAACGGAATGTCAAAAGCACCCCGGTGCCGACCAAGAGGACCAATAACCAGGGCCCCCATACTAAGCCGTCGATTTCATTTAAGATTTCTGTCATTGTAATTCTCCCATTTTTTGAAATAATGTTGGTGCTGCTCAGGTCGATACCGCTAGGGAAACACTGATTAAATCGTTTTCAGAAATTATTCTTGAATTTTTATTCAGAGCGAGGAAAGGAAATCCGCGAATAGCGAGCTATTTAAGGATTTTCTTGACGAAGCTATGAATAAAAATTCTTATGATTTCTGAATCTTCGATTTAATCAGCGTTTCCCTAGCGACTACTGACCACTAAAAAAGGACAGCGCCCATAGCAAAATGCCAGGTGCTCTGTCCTTTGGCCTGAGAGTTTACGGCTTGCGCCTTTGCCCCTTCGGCTCTCATTGAAGAGATCTCCAGAGTGTGTCCCCATGAGGTTTGATTCCTTCATGGATCATCCGAGGTATGTGTGGTTTTACGATTTCGGTTTAGGGATAAGGGATAGGGGATAAGGGATAAGGACGCGTTTTCTGCTATTCTCCTGAAAAGGGAAAGCCCCAAAGGTCACGGGCAAAGAATGCAGGTACGTGCTTCCCCAACCCCCACCGCTTCGCAGTCCCCCTCCTTCCACAGGAAGGAGGTCACATTACGGCAAGCACGTCCTTATCCCTTATCCCTTTATCGCCTTTATCACCTTATTCCGCCGCTTCCTTTTCCGTCGCATTGATGGCCACGGCTACCGCTGCGTCGCCGGTGATGTTGAGGCAGGTGCGGAACATGTCGAGGACGCGGTCGATGCCGGCTACGAGAGCGAGACCTTCGAAGGGAAGTCCTACGGACTGGAGTACCATGGCCAGCATGATGAGGCCGGCGCCGGGTACACCGGCGGTGCCGATGGAGGCGAGGGTGCCGGTGAGGACGATGAGCATCATCTGGTCAAAGGTGAGCGGCATACCGAAGACGTTGGCGATGAAGATGGAGCACACGCCCATGTAGAGAGCCGTGCCGTCCATATTGATGGTCGCGCCCAAAGGCAGGACAAAGGAAGCGATGTCGCGGCGAACGCCCAGTTTCTCCTGGATGTTCTTCATATTAACAGGCAGCGTGCCGGCAGAGGAACAGGTAGTGAATGCGATCTGCATGGCTTCCGCCATACCGCGGAAGAAAGTCATAGGACTCATGTGGGCCGACACAGCCGCCATAGCGGAGTACACGCCGACGGCGTGGATCACGCAGCCGATGGCCATACAAATGATGACAGAGAGCAGCGGCAAGAGCACCTTCGGGCCGTTCATGACCACCACCGGAAGGAGGAGGCAGAAGACGCCGATAGGAGCCACGCGCATGATCATGGCAATGACTTTATAGCACACTTCCGCCATGGCATCGAAGAAGGAAATCAGCGTTTCCGCCCGTTTGCCACCAACGGAAATAATACCGGCGCCCATGAAGAGTGCAAAAATGATGATTGGCAGGATGTCCGCCTTCGCCATGGAAGCGATGGGGTTCGTGGGGATCATAGCCACGAAGACCTGCATGATGGACGGTGCTTCTTTCATCTTCGGCGCTTCGGCAGTGGGAAGAGCCATGCCGACGCCCGGTTCGATGGCGAGAGAAACCGCAAAGCCGATGACAATGGCGATGGCGGTGGTAATGAGGTAAATCCCCAGGGTCTTCGCACCGATGCGCCCCAGTTTCTTCATGTCCCCCATGGACGTCATGCCCACGATGAGGGAACAGAATACCACCGGCACAATCATCATTTTGATGAGGTTGATAAACATGGTGCCGATCGGCGCGATCCAAAGCTTCACCGGCGCCGCAGCGCCTTCTCCCAGCGCCAGACCGATGGCTACGGATAATACTAATGAGAGGAAAATTTGAACGGAAAGATTCATGCTACTATGCTCCAAAAGAAAACAAAAAGGGATTGAGGGATAAGGGATAGGGGATAAGGGATAAGGACTCGATTAACGCTAGTGCATTCATATTGAGGATACCACTATGCACCTTCGGCGCATTTGACTAAGCAGCCAGTCGCGCCTTATCCCTTATCCCTTATCCCTTTTTTCACGCCAGAATCCCCCATGAAAGATTTCATGAGGGATCCGCTGCAAGGGATTTTAAAGTCTCTTATTTATATACCTTATATATAGGCATTAGATTTTCTGAGCGTCGTTTGCGTCTTCGAGAGCTTCAGCCTTAGCTGCTGCCTTTTCCTTTTCAAGGATAGCCTGGAAAGCGAAGACTTCTTCTTTGATGACCGGAGCCAGGATCAGGATGGAGATCAAGTTCGGGATAGCCATCAGAGCGTTTGCGATATCGGAGAGGTTCCAAACCAGGTCGAGGGTCTGGGTAGCGCCTACATATACTACCAGGCAGAAGACTACGCGGTAGATGATGTTGTACTTATGGGTACCGAAGAGATATTCCCAAGCCTTTTCGCCGTTGTATTCCCAGCCGAGGATGGTGGAGTAAGCGAAGAGGATGATGCCGATGGAAACGATGTAAGAACCGATTTCACCAATATTTGCAGAGAAAGCTGCCATGGTGAGACCTACGCCGGTGAGCGGCTTGCCGTCAGCACCTACAGTGCCGAGGACGCCGGATGCTGCGATGGTGATACCGGTGATGGAGCAAACGATGATGGTATCGATGAAGGTACCGGTCATGGAAATGTAGCCCTGTCTTGCAGGATGGTCAGTGGTGGAAGCTGCTGCGGAAATTGCTGCAGAACCGAGGCCGGCTTCGTTGGAGAAGCAACCACGAGCTACGCCGTAACGCATAGCGTTCATTACAGAAACGGTGATGGTACCAACAACGCCGCCTTCTACAGCGGAAGGATCAAATGCCATCATGAAAATCAGATACAGACCATGCGGTACATTCTGGATACCGGAGATAATGCAAGCCAGGCCGCCGATGATGTAGAACACTGCCATGCCCGGAACGACTACAGAAGAAACTTTGGAAATAGAAGTGATGCCGCCAACTACAACTGCCAGAGTCATGAGTGTGAGAGCGATACCGATGATTTCAGAAGAAATACCGAAGGTAGCGGTTACAGCCGTAGCGATGGAGTTCGCCTGGGTCATGTTGCCGATACCGAAGGAAGCGATGACTGCGAAGAGTGCGAACATGGTGCCCATGAAGATACCGAGCTTCTTATTCTTGAAGCCATTCTTCATAGCGAACATCGGGCCGCCTTTCATTTCGCCCTTAGCGTTCACTTCGCGGTACTTGAAGCCCAGCATACATTCGGAGAACTTGGTGGTGAGACCGAAGCAAGCGGAAATCCACATCCACACCAGAGCGCCGGGGCCGCCGGCGAACATAGCTGTCGCAACGCCTACGATATTACCGGTACCGATGGTAGCAGAGAGCGCTGTCATCAGAGCGGAGAATGGAGAAACGTCGCCGCTCCCCACCTTCGTGGTACGGGACTTTTTAGCGAATACACTCTTCAGTGCATACGGTAAATTTCTCCAGGTAAGGAAGTGAAGTTTCAGGGTCATATAAATCCCTGTCCCTACCAGCAAACAAAGCATCACAGGACCCCAGACAAAACTGTCTATGTCCCCTACAATTTGGTTGATTTGCACCATATCCATTTTAAAATCCCCCTTGTTTCCCGCAAAAAATAATTTTCAAAAAAATCGCCGCACTCAGTCCGTCTTGGCACTGAAGCTGGCGATTTCATTTTTGCGTGAAACGTAGGAGTTACCTGCGTGCCAGCCCTGTCCTTTTGCCTGAGAGATTCAGAATTTCTACGGGTGAAATTCTTTCACACCTTCGGCGCCCACATCTTTGCAGTGAGCCTCTCCAGAGTCGTGTCCATACACAGTTTCTTGCTCAACCTGAGCGCCTGATAGTGTTACTCCTTCGGCAGAGGATTTTGGATCCTCATTTTTCAGTGTACTTCATCCACATTGGTATGCGGCTTATGAAATTAATCCATCTTGACGATTTTGCAATTCTGAATTCCACTTTCGTCAAGTGATACCTAGATTATACACGAAGAAATCAGAAATGCAAGCGCTATTTTTTATGGAATTTTTGTATTGTAAACCTTTTGCCATCCTAAAGTATCGTAAACCAATACACTCACGGTATTTTATTTCTCTTTTACGAAATAAAACCCATAGTCTTCTTTTTTGTGCATACTTTAAATTCACAAAAATTCGATAGAAGACTATGGGGTATTAGGTTAGGAATATGAAATTTAACATTGATTCATGAAATGAATGAGGATAAGGGATAGGGGATAAGGGATAAGGGATAAGGGCGCGCAAATCCAAAATCGGCGACACTTTTGGATTTGCGCGCCGCACCTTCACTCCTCACTCCTGACTTCTCACCCCTCACTTCTATCTCACTCCTGGAAACGAGTTCACGAACTGCACTTTAATATCCGGGAAGCTCTTCACGTACTCGATGGTGAAGT
>CAVHZP010000118.1:0-6185 GCA_963640485.1 bacterium
CATTTTTAACCTCCTTCCCCTGGAAGGAGGGCGATGGCCTTGGCCGGGAGGTTGGCTCGCTTAGCGTTCATCGGCGAGTGTGCCCCTAACCGGCTAACTTACAACACTCTATTTGCCCCTAAATACCGGTCATGCCAATAGCCGCTCTTCATGGTGGCCACTGCCACGCCGCGGCTGCTGGTGGCGCTAATGAAGTAGCCATCACCTAAGTACAAGCCGGAGTGGGAAATGCCTTTTGTGTAGGTCTGGAAATACACCAGATCCCCCGGTTCCAGAGCATTAAGAGAAATCTTTCTGCCCGCCATGTACTGATCGTCGGCACTTCGTGGAAGGAAAATGCCTTTCTTATTAAATACATACTGGATAAAGCCGGAGCAGTCAAATCCCTTCGGCGTGGTGCCGCCGAACTGGTACGGCACGCCCACATATTTCTTCGCTTCTTCGGTGATAGCTTTCACTGTGGAAGAAATAGGACCCGCCTTGTGCCATCTGACCGTGGCATCATTGATACCGGTGAGGGATGAACCTCCCGTTGCTTTTGCTGTACTCTTCACCGCTTTGGGCATGGGTTTGCCCATGAGCGCCTTGTAAGTCGCCGGTCCTACAACACCGTCTACATCTAAATGTTTCTTCGCCTGGAATTTCTTCACGGCTGCTGTCGTAGCGCTGCCGAATTTTCCATCAGCCTTTACTTTATAACCAACACCGGCCAAACGACGCTGGATATTTTTGACTTCCTTGCCTTCTGCGCCGGCAGAATAGTTTGCTATGGACGGAACAAACACGCCCATGGCCAAAAGTCCTGACAGGAATAACGCACACCACTGTTTCTTCATATCTCCACTTCCCTTATATGTTAAAAGTTCTACCATCTCTCGGAAATACACATTCAAGGATAGTGTAACATATTTTGAATAGAAAATACAGTGCTGATGCCGCCGGTGCATACATGTCGCTGCGGCTTCTAGCAGCTAGGAGCAACGCCCCCCTGTTCGCACTGGCAGTAGTAACTATTCCGTCCGGCAATCGCACTCCCCATACACCTTCCCGCTGATGAAGTTGCGATCCACCATCATTTCTATATGGTACGCCTCATGGATAGCCTGCAGTTCTTTCAGGATGGATTCGTAGATTTCCTCATCGCTGGCCTTGCAGGGAGATTTCAGTGTGATTTCAAAGGAGAAATGAATTTTCCCTTCGTTTTCAATCACAAAGAAATCGTGGTAATTCAACGGAAGGCCGGTGCGGTAGATGGCAGACTCCAGGTCTCTTCTGTACTCCTGCTCTCTAGGATTCGACACCGCCTTCGGGTCGGCGTGCACCACGGCCTGCACCTGCAATTTTTCACGGAGGGCAGTCATCACATTTTCAGAAATCTCATGGCTCCGCACCAGGCTGAGGGAACTGTCCAGTTCTACGTGCGCCGTAGCGAAATGATTCTCCGGGCCGTAGTCGTGGACAATGAGATCGTGGACGCCGTAGACGCCGGGACAGGCGAGGATGCATTCTTTGATTTCCTCATAAAGGCTGGCTTCCGGCGTGGAGCCAAGGATCGCATTCAACGCGCCCCGCATGATGCTATAGCCGGTCCACAGAATGAAGAGTGCCATAATGACGCCCATGATGCCATCGATCTGCAGGTCAAAGAAATACTCAACCAAGGTGGCCGCCAATACGCCGGAGGTGGAGAGCATGTCTGAAAGAGAGTCGGCACTGTAAGCCAGGAACGCGTCGGATGAAAGTCTCCGGCTCGCCCGCTTGTACCACCAGGCAAGGAACAATTTCCCTACCAGGCCGAAAACCAGAATCGCCGCCACAAAAGGTGTGAAGTGAGTCGGCTCGGGGTGAAGAATTTTCTCCACTGACTCTATGCCCAGCGTGATGCCCACGTACAGGATCACCGCCGCCATCGCCGTGGAATTGATGTACTCCAGCCGCCCGTGGCCGAAGGGATGCTCCTTGTCCGACGGCTTTGCGGCATAGTAAAAAGTCATCATCAAAAGCACCACGGAACCCATATCGGTGATGTTATTGAACCCGTCGCCCATAACAGAGAGGAACCCGCTCTGCCAGCCGGCAAAAACCTTCACAGACCCCAGGATCAGATTCACCAAAAGCCCAATCAATCCCACCCACATCGCCTGCCGCGTGCGGGACTCAAACATCTGAGACATAGAAATCATACTTACACTCCTTTTAAGAAACTCCTGATCACTAATTACTAATTACTGATTACTAAATTCTACCCTTTTGCTCACCATCTAACTCCAAAGAGACTCCCTTATAAACTTCATTTACTCTCATCGAATTCTAAATTATCGGACGGCCTAAAATCCCCCATATACGCCAAAAGGCTCTCCATATAGGAGAGCCTTCCTGAGTCAGGAATCTTATTCAAATCTATCGAAATCGATGTCATTCAGAATGTCTCTGAGTTTCATCAATTCTTCTTTTGTCAAGGTCAAGCCTTTGGTCATAGCGGTATGTTCTTCATTCCAGGAACGAAGGTCGAATTTACTGCCCCGGCCATTCCAACTGGTATAAGTCAGCTGTTTCTTCCAGCCATTCGAAGCTACGGAAAGATCTCCCAGCTCCTCTTCAATCGTGTAGGTAATCTTTGCTGCCATCTTTTCACCTCATGAATTATACATAAGCACTCCCGCTATGGTAACACATGGGGAAAGGTCTTGCAAGCAAAAAGTAGTCAGCAGTCGGTGGTCAGCAGTCAAGACGCGTTTGACGCTTGCGTCCTGATTACTGATCACTAACTACTGACTACTTCTATTCTCCTTGCTTCGATTCGATCCAGCTTTGGAAATCTACTTTATCCCCCAGTGAAACATAGGAAAGCTGCACCGGGAGAGCCACCATGCCGCCCACTTCGTGAGCGCCGATGTAGAGACGATCCCAACGGCCGGAGACACCGGCCACTTCTTTGTAATCCACCGGCATATAGAGTGCCTGCAGGGTGATGTAATAATCAAAAGTAAAGAAAGACCAGGGCACTGCCACCAGGAGTTTCTTCTCGCAAACCAGCGCCACCGGATGATGCACCCGGTTGATGCGCCACAAAGCGACGAGAATGATGAAGGCTGCCAGGAAATAGTACGGCATCCCCTCTTCCATGGCGAAGAGCACCGCCCCTACGCTGATAGCCACATACAGGAGTGAAAGCAGTACAATGTATACTTTCGAACGGTAACACTCCCAGAGCACCTTCCCGTATACATCTTCTTTAAAAGTATCCATCTTTTCACCCTTCTTTGGGATATTCCCACATTTATTTCTGTCCGTAGGGCCGCCAAGGACTCTTTGCACGTGGTGTACCAAAGACAGCGTCATAGGCAAGCCACGTTTCCGCGTCTGCTGCCGTCCATTTCTTTGCAGCAAATGAGCCGGCACACGTCGCTATTTCCTTTGGCTTTTCAGCTACAAAAATGCGGGGCTTTCCCTTCGGAAAATCAGAAATCTTCGTATTTGTTTTTAAACTTGGTTTTAACTTCTCCCCTATTGTAGCAGAAACAGGAAAAGAATACAAAGATTTATTTTTTTCTTTCTGTTCTTCCTTTTTGTCATCAAAAACTATGGGTTCTTCTTTCGGCTCCTCTTTTGGCTCTTCGCCCCAGGATTTGCGGATTTTGCGGCGAAGACGCTCATAATCGTAGCCGCCTTCCGGCGCCGTTTCCGGCGCTTCCTCTACATTTGGCGTGTCAGAAGACTCTTCGGGCAGCTCTGCGGATTTCTTTCGTCCGCCCACGAAGGCTTTGAACAGGAAGAACCCCCATACGAGCATAAAAATGACTTCGATCGGCTCAAACTCCATCAGATAGCCTCCTAGCCGCCCACATGATCTCCTGCTTTGCCGGAAATATGTTCACGCATTTCTGTATCGGCAGCAATATTTTTCATATTGTAGTAATCCATGACACCCAAGTGGCCTTCCTTCAAAGCCTGTGCCATAGCACGGGGCACCTCTGCCTGGGCCTCCACCACTTTCGCCTGCATTTCCTGTGTGTATGCCCGCATTTCCTGCTCTTTGGCTACAGCCATAGCGCGACGCTCTTCGGCTCTCGCCTGGGCAATCTGTTTATCTGCCTCTGCCTGGTCCGTCTGCAGCTGGGCGCCAATATTTCTACCGACGTCCACATCGGCGATATCGATGGACAGGATTTCAAACGCCGTCCCCGAGTCCAGGCCCTTGCCCAGCACGGTACGGGAAATATGATCCGGATTCTCCAGTACGTCGGTGTGCTTCTCCGAAGAACCAACAGTGGTGACGATGCCTTCGCCGACGCGGGCAATGATGGTCGCCTCGCCGGCACCCCCAACCAGGCGGTCAATGTTTGCGCGCACGGTGACCCGGGCCCGCACTTTCAACTCGATGCCATTCTTCGCTACCGCAGAAATCGTGGGCGTCTCGATGACCTTCGGATTGACACTCATCTGCACCGCTTCCAGCACATTACGGCCCGCCAGGTCGATGGCTGCCGCCTGCTCGAAAGACAAATCGATCTGCGCTCTGTGAGCCGCAATCAGCGCGTCCACCACATTGTCCACATTGCCGCCGGCAAGATAATGGGCTTCCAGCTGATTCACATTAAGCGCCAACCCCGCCTTCGTGCCCTTGATGAGAGGCAGCACAATCATCTGTGGCGACACCCGGCGGAACCGCATCCCCACCAGGTTAAAAAGAGAAATATTCACATCTGCCGCCAGAGCCGACACCCACAGACCAATGGGCACGAAATGCAACAGCACAGATAAGCAAATGATGACTAAAAAGAAAATGATAACAGGAAATATGAGAAGTTCCATAGTTGACCTCCTTTGAATACAGGGATAAGGGAGCAGTGATAAGGGATAAGGGGATTGGTGGTGATACCGCTGGGCGAACATGTCAATGAAGCTCCTAGCTACTAGCTGCTGGCTGCTAGTCGGCTACAGCATAGGCTCACCAACTAGCGCTATGCGCATAGCCTACGCAATTAGCGTTCAGCAAAGTATTTCCTGCTAACCCTCATTACGGGACGCACTTCGCCATATCGATGAGATGTTCCTCTAGCCGACTAGCAGCCAGCAGCTAGTAGCTAGGAGCGGCATCGACATGTTTATCTTGCGGTAACCGCACTAGCCCCTTCCCATTCTTACAACCAAGTGATTCCCTTCCGCTTTTTTCACAACAATAGGCTGCCCTTTCTCGATGAAAGAGCCTTCGGAGACGGCGTCGATGATGTGGCCGTCCACTTCCACTTTGCCCGCTGGGCGAAGGACAGAGAAAGCTTTCCCTTCTTTCCCTTCGTAGACTGAAAGGGAGAGTGACGAGGACACGAAGCCCTCCTTCTTCGAAAGCGTCGGCGAGAGGGTGATGCGTTTCCACAAGGGACTTTCAGACAGATGCCCCGCCAGGAAATAGCCGCCAATAGCCGCCAGCACTACCGCTGCTGATAAAATATACAGCGCGCCTATATTTCCGCCCAATGTGAAAAAGAGTCCGCTCAAGACTGCCACCAGACCAATGGCCGCCATGGCGCCGGAAAAGAGAAATAAAATATCCATGATCAGAAGAGCGATGCCGCCAAAGTACAGGGAAAATTCCAATAGCTGCCCGCCTTCGGTATACCATTTCCCGCCAAGCAAAATGCATCCCGCCAAAGCCGCCACCAGGGCGCCACCGGAAAATCCGGCAGTCTTCACCTCTGCCAAAAGAGACAACAGGATTACAGCGCACAAGATGCCTTCTACCACAGGACTGGTAATCAATTCCACCATTTCGTAGGATTCCTCCTTTCTTCGTTTGATTTCATTATACACTACGGGAGCAAATCAGGAAAAACGCTATCGGTTTTGTAATCGGTAGTCGGTGGTCGGTAGTCAGGGCGCATTTGACTGCTTCCTCATATCCGCTTCCCGTGTAACCATTTACCGGCGCTATCCCATGCACGATCGGATTGCGGTTATACGGTTAACGGATTACGGTGGCGAGGAAGCAGTCAAACACGTCCTGACCACCGGCTACCGATTACCGACCACCCATTCGGGCACGACAAAAAGGCCCGGCGGGCCTTGAAGGTTTCTATGAGGAAGTGGTGGAATCGGCGCCAGCACATTTCGCGGTTCATAGTGTGGAGACACACTTAAACTTCGTGCTACTGCTTGTCGTCCAGAAAAGTCCGGCATAGTTCTAC
>CAVHZP010000119.1:0-6123 GCA_963640485.1 bacterium
ACGCATCACCCGCCCTGCGGGCACCCTCTTCAGAGAAGAGGGCTTGGCGCATTTGACTAAGCAGCCAAATGCGCCCCGACTACTGACTACCGATTACCGACTACTAAATCAATAGCGTCAATCCGCACTACCACTCTTCTTCCAGATCTTGTACACCCCTACAGTGAGAAGCGGGACGAGGAAGAGGACGATGAACGCATACGCCAGAGCGTTGTAGCCTTTGGCGATGAGGTCGATGATGCCCACCTTGGCGAAGATGACGGACACCACCAGGATGGCGATGGTCAGCGTGCCGCGGGTCTTTCTTGCCAGCACAGTCTTGCCGCTATCCACGAGGCCGGTGTCGATGCGTTCCAGCATGGCGTGGATGATGCCGGTGGCGGTTTCAATGAGAGTCCAGCCCATGACGAGGGAGAAGAGAGCCAGGAGCCAGCCCGGCGCGTTATTCGCCTGCATCATAGCCACCCAGGGCACCGGAGAGTCCAGCACATCCTTCGACGGATAGAAAGCCATGACTGCATAGTACGTCATGAACCAGGGCACCACCATAAGAAGTCCGGCGATGAGGCCGCTGATGATGGTGTCCGTGCGGCTCTTCAGATTTTTCACCGTGAAGAAAGACGCCGGAAATACGACCAGATTGTAAGCCATGTAGAGGATGCCGGTCCACAGCGCCATCCCTACTGTCGCATCAGGCACATAGGCATGGTCGCCGGTGGCAAAGACGCGGTCGATGTTGTCACCGCCATGGCTGATGACCAGCGCCGCAAAGCTCACGTAACCGATGTAGAGCAAAATGGTGCCGATGGTTTCGAAATAAGCAATGATCTTTTCGCCATAATAATTCAGAATCCCGACAATCACCGTGATGGCGCCGACGCCGTACCAGTAATTGAGCCCGGTCATCTGCTCCACCACCGAGCCGGTAGCCGAGGACATGACGGCGATGATAATTACCATGAAGAGCAAATACACCAGATCGAAGACCCGGTAGAAAGGACCAATCAGCGATTTCAAAAAAGATTTGAAATCATAGACCTTGCAAAGGCGAATGAGCTCAAAAGAAAGGATCGCCACCAGCGCAAATCCCACAAACGTCGCCAGCCCCGAGAGCCAGCCCATGGCGCCGAACTTCGCGCCATACTCTACGATTTCACGGCCCGTAGCATAGCCGCCGCCGATCAGGACGGACTGCAGGATGATCCCCGGGAGCAACAGCTTCCCGATGGTACCTGCAAATACACTGCTTTTTTCTTCTTCCATAATTACCTTCCTCCTTTGGGTGTGCTAAGGGAGAGGGGGCGCGGCTCTCGCTGGTGCGAACAGGGAGTCGCTACCGCTATTGGTTTAGTAATCAGTAGTCAGTGATCAGTAGTCAGGGCGCGTTTGACTCCGCAGACAATCAGACGGTTAGATATCAGACGCCAGACCGCGCGTACCTGCTTTCTCATAACGAGGAGCGTTTAACTTGGAGCTCGGCTAGAGAAACGCATCCTGATCACTGATTACTGATTACTAAACCGCTAGCGCGGTCTGATACCAAAACCAAAAGCGCCCTCCGGAAACTCCGAAGGGCGCCTGTCGCGCGGTACCACCTTGTACTTATCACTTGACTCCGTAACGGGGAGACCGTCTCTGATTACTGATTTCACCAAAGATGCTCACGAGTGAGTCGAAAAACCATTCCCTACCGGCTCGCACCATCCGCCGGCTCTCTGAAAAAGAAATTTGACCTTTCCCTCTCGTTCTCAGCACATACCCAATATAAATTGTTTCATAGTATATAGAGTTTCGAGGAAAAAGTCAAATAGAATGCAAAAAGACGCTATCGGTTTTGTAGTCGGTAGTCAGGACGCATTTGGCTGCTTCCCCACTACCGTGAGCCGTTCACCGTATAACCGTTTACCGACACGTTTAACGCTAACCAAAAATGGAGAAGTGAACGGCTATGTGGAAAGCCGTTCACTTCTCCATTTCCCGCAAGAATACGCACGCCCGGATCACGGTTACACGGTAAGCGGTAAGCGGTTCACGGCTACGATGAGGCGGCCGCCAAACGCGCCCCGAGACCGACTACCGACTACCGATTACCAACCACTAATCCTCGCCCGCTTAATCAAGTCCCGTACACCACATAGGCGAGGGCTGCGAAACCGCTGACGCCGAGGCCGAGGAGACCCAGAGCCAGCGCGCCGGGGCCGCCACCGATCAGACCGCCGATGGCTGCGCCTGCGAGGGCACCACCTACGATAATAGCGCCGATGGTGAGGTTGACTTTGTGTTCATTCCAGAAATCGCTCCACCAGCCGCCGCCGACTACGGTATCCATCACTTCATCAGGAAGCGCAGCCTTTTCGCCTTTGAAATATTCGACAGTCTTACCGAAAATGATTTTGAAATCTTCCATCGTGATTTTCAAGAATCTTTTCACGACTTCATACACATCTTCCACGGTCTCCGCGGCTTTCATGAGCTGCTGCGTCACGGGATCCGCGTTCATGATCCCTTCGATTTCTACTTTCAAATCCTCCGCCTCTTTGACACTCAATACTTTTGCCACATCCACATTTTCCACGGTTACTACATTTGCCATTTCTATTTCCTCCTCTGAAAAAATATATGGTTTTCATTTGTTCCTTATACGCTCCGGGAAAAAAGGTGTTACAAGAAATATTTTTAAATTCGAGGTAAAAGGGAAAGGGATATGGGATATGGCGCGTTTCCCGGCCGCCTCATAGCCAGAAGTTTCGAGGTAGCCGTGAAACGCGAACCGACTACCGACTACAAAACCGATAGCGTCAATTACGCCGCCTTACCAGCCTTTGCGATAGTCAAATACCTCGTCACTAATCTTCCCCGCTTCCAGTTCAGTCAGTGCTTCATCGAGAATCGCGAAGGCTTTCTTGAGATTCTCTTCGGAAATATTGAGCGGCGGCTGCACGCGGAGGAGGTTCTCGCCTAAAGTGATGATGATGAGACCTTTTTCGTAAGAGCGGAAGCAGATCTTGAAGGTGCTGTCGCCGTCAGGGATCTTGTTTCCTTCTTCGTCTTCCTTCACGATACCGATGGCCCAGGACATGCCGCGGCCGCGGTAGAAGCCCACGGTCTTCGGGTGCTTCGCCTTCAGCGCTTCCATTTCACTGACAATGTCTTTGCAATTTCTCTGGTAAGCACTCTGGAATTCTTCGGTCTGGTAGTAGTCAAAGGCCGCGTTGCCGGCAGCGCAGGCGATGGCGTTGCCGCCCAAGGTGAAGAGATGCGCCGGAGCCGGGAGGGAGTCCATGATTTCCGCCCGCGCCATGAAAGCCCCCAGTGTGAGGCCGGCGCCGATGGATTTCCCCATGATGATGCCGTCAGGAATGATGCCGGGATAATTTTCGATGCCAAAGAAATGGCCGGCCCGCCAGAAGCCCTGCTGTACTTCTTCGGAGATGAAGAGGATGCCGTGGGCTTTGCACATATCATAGAGTTTCTTCATGAAAATCGGATGAGCCGGGAGGATCCCTGCGTCGCCCTGCAGCGGTTCGATGATCACCGCCGCCACTTCATCGATGGGCAGGTAGCTCTTGAATGCCATTTCCATGTACGAGAGACATTCCTTCTCCACCACGTCATCGGGCAGGTCGTCGCCATAGAAGGGGAATGGATAAATTTCCGGCAGGAATGGCCCCATCTTCGCGTGCATGCGGGTGGTGCAGGTGGTCATGGAGCAGGAGCCGTAGGTATTTCCGTGATAGCCATTGATGAAGGTGATGATCTTCGTGCGACCGGTGTAGGCCCGGGCGAATTTGATGGCCGCGTCATTGCCATCGGAGCCGCAGTTGCCAAAGGCAATCTTCGCCTTCACGCCGCCGGGAAATACGCCGGTCAGCTTTTCCGCATAGGAAATCATGGGTTCATTGTATGTGTATGCCGCGGTGTACTGGGTGCATTTCTCCAGCTGCTCCGCGATGGCTTTCTTCAAGACCGGATGGCTGCTGCCTAAGTTCAAAGACGAGGCGCTGGTGAGGAAATCAATGTACTCATTGCCATCGGCATCTTTCAAGATTTCCCCCTTCCCGCTTTCGACTACGAAGGGATAATAGGAGAGATGCTGGCACCGTGCCACCACAGCCGCATCGCGAGCCACCAGGGCTTCGCATTTTTCTACGTTCTTCTGAATTTTATACATCTTGTCCTCCTTTATGGAAATGCCTATCGATTGATTTCAGTGTATAAACAATCAAGAAAGGTGTCAATGAGAAATTTCAAAGTGCAAACTGTTGCGATCCAGGGATAAGGGATAGGGGATAAGGGATAAGGCCACGCGTGCCTGCTTCGCCATAGCCAGGAGCCACGAGCTTGGAGCTAGGAGCTCCGCTGGGGTCACCAAGCATGCTGGCGATTAAGGTGATAGCATTTCCATTTCCCGGTATCGTAAACAGTTCGGACTACGGTCACACGGTAAGCGGATCACGGTAGTGGGGAAGCAACTAAATGCGAACCGACTACCGACTACCGACTACCGACTACGAATCCCCAAAAAGCCAAAACTCCCCAAGCCCCGGGGGACTTGAGGAGTATATTTCCTTATGCTTATGCCACTTTCGCATCGGGAATGGATTCTTCCGCATTGGCTGCGCGGATTTCCTTTTCCTTCTTTACGATCTTGTAGAGACCCACGGTGCACAGCGGCACGAGGAGGAGTGCTACGATGACATAAGAGAGAGCGTTGTAGCCCTGTGCGATGAGGGCGATGATGCCGAACTTCGCCATGATAGCCGAAGCTACGAGGATGACGATGGTGACCAAAGCTCTTCTGGACTTGGTCATTTCCGGCTTGCCGGCTTCTTCCAGGCCCTTATCGATACGGCTCACCATCGCATGGATCATGCCGGTAGCGGTTTCGATCAAGGTCCAGCCCATAACCAGGCCGAAGAAGCTGAAGAGATAGCTCGGTGCGTTGACCGCCTGCATCATGGAGAGCCAGGGCACCGGCGCCGAGAGGATATCCTTATTCGGATAGAAAGACATGATAGCGAAGTAAGTCATGAACCACGGGATAACCATGAGCACGCCGGCGAAGAGGCCGCCCAGCACAGAGTGGCTGGTCTTGGTCTGTTTCTTTACAGCGAAGAAGCTCGGCGGGTAAACGACCAGGTTGTAGCCTACGTAGAGGATACCGGTCCACAGCACTTCCCACACCGTAGCGTCCGGGGTGTAGGAAATATCGCCGGTCGCCATGACTTCGGAAATATGATCGCCGCCGGCGGAAATCACCAGGACGGAGAACATGATGTAGCCCACATAGAGAAGGATGGTGCCGATGGTTTCAAAGTAGGTGATGATTTTTTCACCATAGAAATTCAGCACGCCCACCACTACCGTGATGATGGTAACGCCGATCCAGTAATTGAGCCCCGTGATCTGCTCCACAATCGAGCCCGTAGCCGAGGACATAATCGCGATGATGATGATCATCAAAACAAAGTAAGCCAAGTCGAAAGCAATATAGAATGGTCCGATCAATGCTTTCAACAAAGATTTGAAATCATAGAGCTTGAAAAGGCGCACCATTTCAAACATCAGAATGGCTGCTACGGCAAAGCCTACGAAGGAGGCAACCCCTGCCATCCATCCCATAGCGCCGAATTTCGCGCCGAATTCTACAATTTCGCGGCCTGTCGCATAGCCGCCGCCGATCAAAACCGACTGGAGGATAATCCCCGGAAGCAGGTACTTCGCCAGCTCCGATGCCCATCCACTACCTTTTGTCATAAGAAACGCTCCCTTTCTTCCCCGAAGGCGCTCACTGGAAATACGCCACTCTCTTGCCGACTGTTTGTCCCCCAATCAGCTTTTGGTGGCTTCGATTTCTCTGCCTTCAGATTTTCACTGAATCCCGAACTTCATCTCATGATCCTTTGGCCAGACTCTTCTATTCTGCTTCTCAGTGGAAATAAAAAAAACGCACCTATCCTCTGACCGATAGATGCGAACCCATTTCCGCTTTGCCGGTCCGGCTGCGCTTACCGGACTGCCCCTAACGCTGGCCTGCGTCATGAACATCTTCATGAATCATCCTATCAGATGGCTGTAGACACACATTTGAAGTTGAAATGATTATACATTGCACTTGCGCGC
>CAVHZP010000120.1:0-6122 GCA_963640485.1 bacterium
CACAATTTCTTGAATAATCATACCATAGGACGCGGTAAAAGTACACTGATTTTTTAAATTATCTGTGGCCGGGGATATTGATTTAGTAGTCAGTAATTAGTGGTCAGTAATCAGGGCGCTTTTCACGCTACAGTCAAATGCGTTCCTGACCAGTGAGCGACCAGCGCAAAGCATCGAGACTTGCATCCCGATCACTGACTACTAATTACTAATTACTAATTACTAAGCCGCTACCGTTCACGCTCACAATTTACAGCACCTGCAATACGCCGTAAATCACGCCCACCGGGAGGAGGGTCATAGCCACCAGAGCGCCCATGCAGCCATTGCCTTTGCCGTGGACAGTGAACCAGTCATCAGCAATATTTTTCATTTCCCGGAATTCTCTTTCCAGGCCCTGCAGGATGCGCCACAGTTCGCGGCAGTCTGCCTCGGTCATTTCCTCAGAGAAATCTACCGTCTCCACGGCCGTTTCCGCTTCGCGTTTCCGCTTCTCTTCTTCCTCTTTCGCCTTCTCCTCGGCGTCGGACATCTGGCCTTTGATAGAAGCGCGCCAATCGCCGGTTTCTTCCTGAGCCTTCGGCGCTTCTTCCTCTTTCTTCTCTTCCACCTTTTCGATCACCGGCGGCTTCTCTGCCTCGCCGTCGACCACTTTCAAGAGCTCTTCCTTCAGCGCCGCGATGTCCTCGGTGTACTTATGCACCGCCGCATCCCACAGCGCGTAGTCGAGTTTCTTTTTGAAATCGTACATGGTCCCCGACGTAGCCTGCTGGAACAGGAACTGGGTATTGTCCATATCCGCAAAAATCTCGCCGATCCGTCCCTTGTGCTTGAACTTCGACTTGCCCACCTTCACGAAATACATGAAACGGCCGATGTGGGCCCGCAGATTCCCGATCGGGCTCTCGTCCTCGTGTTTCTTATCAAAAAATCCCATGGAAATATCTCCTTCGTAACATAGTTTCTTTCTATTATACGAATTTGGTGTGTAAGGTTCAAGGGATAAGGGATAAGGCGCACGCCTTCCACTTTTTCAAGCCCACTTCTCCATGAACCGGTTGGACTGGTGATGCTTGCTAGTTATATGAAGCATCATCCGGCCTACGGCCACCTTCTTCATCGAAGAAGGCAAAGTGAGGAAATAGCTGCGCGAGCCCTTATCCCTTATCCCTTATCCCTGCTCCCTTATCCCTAAAACCTCCAGCGTCATTCACCCCAACATCTTACTCATTCCACTCCTTCTCCAGCGGATAGCGGGTAAGGAGCTTCGCCAATTCTCCTCTGGCGATGAGCTGCACCTTTCCAGCTTCAGCGCGGACCCGGGCATTTGGCGTGAAAGCCGGCGCGTTGGTGATGACCACCGCCTTGAAACTGGCGCCGTAGCGTTTCTTATAAAAAGGAATGGCGCTCATGATCTGCTCCACACCTTCCGGTCCCATGGGATTTCCGGTAGACGTCTGCTTGCACTGCACCAGGAGTCCCTCCTTCTTAGTGTGATCAGTGAAGACCACGATGTCAGCGCCATAGTCATTGCGCTGCGGCGTCTGCGTTGCCATATATCCCTGGATAGAGCCGTAGAGTCTCGTCATGAGATGCTCGAAGGCCTCACCATTCATGAGGTCCATATCGGAAATGCTGTAGAAATCCTGTTTCCCATAAGGCTTTCCGTGCTCAGCGGCTATATTTCCAAAAAGCGCTCCCGTGAGCCGCTCGCTGACTTCTTCTTCGGAAAGTTGTGTAGGAAATATGACGCTCTGACACAGCCGGCGCTTGAACTCCAGAAGCTCATCGAGTTTCTCGTCAAAAGACGGTACGCCGTCCCCTTTCTGGTAAATCGCCATGGGGAGGTACACATGCACCTCCTTCTTCTGGCCAATGCGGTACACCCGGTCCGTCGCCTGGTCTTCCACCGCCGGATTCCACCAACGACTGAGATGGATCACGTGATTGGCGGCAGTGATGTTGAGTCCCACGCCACCGGCTTCCGGTGAAAGGAGCAACACCCCGAAGCCCTCTTTCCGATTGAATGCATCCACCACCCGCTGGCGGGAGATGCCACTCATTTCCCCATTGATGGGCGCCTGGATGGAAATCTGAAAAATCTTTTCCAGAAATCCTCGCAAAAGGCGCTGCAATTTTCGGGAAATCACAAAAACCAGCACCTTTTCCTGCTTTGCCTGTATCTGCATCAAAAGCCGCAAAAGTACCATGAGCCGGGCGGAGGAATTAAAAAACTCTCCGGGCTCCATGGTTTCAAAAGCGCGGTCGCTATAAGTAGAAAGATGGGGGCACAAGGACGTATCCCGAAGCGCCGCGATAATTTTGAGCATCTGCCCCCTTCGATTTTCCGCGTTCTGCCCGAAAGCAATGATTTTATCATAGGCATCGCGCTGCACCTTCGGCATCACCAAAGGCATGGGGTGGACGGTCTTCTCCGGCAGTCCGTCCAGGTGATCCTTCTTCTGCCGCCGGAGGAAAATCGGAGCCAGCTCACCCTCCAGCTCTATCCCCAAATCCTTCAGCTTTGTCGGATTGCTGGCCAGATGTTTCAGCTTGTTCTGATAGGTCTCGCAGAATTCTTTGAGTTCCTTCAGCCGCCCGGGGTCCACGAAGTCCATGATGCTCCACAGATCCACCCAGGTATTTTCCACCGGCGTCCCGGTGATAGCGATGCCGAAGTCGTATTTCATAGCCTTCACGCAATTCGTCAGGCGAATCGATGGATTTTTGATTTTCTGCGCCTCATCGAGCACCATCACCGACCAGTCTACACGGCCGAAGTGGATATCGTTGCGGCTCAAAGTTTCGTAGGAAATCAGGACGATTTTATTTGCCGCAAGGTCCGACAAATCAAGAAGCAACGAGTCCGCCTTCGCCAGTCTTCTAAGGTAGGCTCCATCGACAGTGACCACTTCTTCGAAGAGACCGTATTTCACAAACCGCCGGTACTCGGTCTTCCAATTCTCCAAAAGCGCCACCGGCGCCACCACCAGCACCGACGGCATAGGGTGAGCGCCATAGGATGCCTTCAAAGAGGAAATAAAACCCAAAGCCTGCAGCGTTTTCCCCAGCCCCATGTCGTCGGCCAAAAGGACACCGCGGTAGCCTTGCTTCCAATTGTCTGCCATCCAGTCCATGCCCTTTTTCTGATAAGGAAATGGTGTCACTTCCTCCTTGAGCCCCCGCGCCAGAGCATCGAAAGCCGCTCCCATCGCCTGCCGGCGAGAACGGGCTCGGCGCGCCCGCTCATTAGCGGAAGAAGCTTCAAAATCCATCTGTTCGATATTATCTTTGGTGAGAAGACTCTTCTCTTCTGTCAAAGGACGCGCCGGCGGCTTCGCCGAAGCTCCCTCAGACCGGACAGCTTTTCCTTTTTCTATACCCTTCTTGATCACAGAAACCGGATAGGACTTCCCGCCGTATTCGATTTCCTCCTCCCCCTTCGCTTCCGCCGCCTTTATTTCCTCTATCAAAGCAGGCATGTCTTCCGCCGGAATGTCAGGCACTTCCTCATCCCCCAGCGTGGACTCACCCTCTTCCGGGAGCCAGCCGCCTTCGATGGCTTTGAGATAGGAATAATTTTTTGGGACAAATTGGTCATAGCCCGTCACGCGGTCTGAGTAATCATCCAGATTGAATTCGAAAGCACCGGAAGTGAATACACTCTGAGGCGTCATGACGATCTGCCGCGCCTCTTCCAAAGTGATTCGCTTCTTCTTTTTAATTTCCTGCAAGCCCTCCAGCTGCGGCTTGTCGAACACATAGAAAGTCTGATCCTTCCCCAGATAGGTGCTCTTCGCTACGCCGGTGCGGTCGAATTTCTTTGCAAACCCATTCTCCTCCTCTTCGGAGTAAGCAGTGCCATCAGATTTCAAAATCACCGGCCATACGGTGTAAGTGCCATTGTCTGCTTTCTTCACAGAAATGGACAAATGCTCCGGCGCTACCACCTTCGTCTGCTGCAGATACCCATCGAGCTTCGCCTCTACCTCGGCGGCAGCGGCCTGGATTTTCGCCAGATGAGACAGCGTCAGCGCTTTGGCATCACCCTTATCCTCCAGAGCCCCCAACGCCCTGTTGCAATCCATCGCTGTCCGCCAGATATCATACTGCGCGGCATTGAAAAGGAAATGAAGACCTCCGTAGATTTCAATCAAAGAGCCTGTGACCTTAGGACTCACGAAATAGGTACCATCGCCATTTTCAAAATACACTTCGAAGCGGAAATCAGCGCTATGCAACTCCCCCTTCGGTTTCACGGAAATCGGATAAGGAAATACAGGCGGCAGCGTCAGAAGCTCTCTTTCCTCACGCGAAAAAGAGACAGCGACGCTGTGGGGGATGAGATACCCATCTCCCCGCGCCTCTGCCTTCCCTTCCATCTCGA
Organism: bacterium; assembly: GCA_963640485.1. GTDB lineage: Bacteria > Bacillota > Negativicutes > Veillonellales > Dialisteraceae > Dialister. The sequence goes on from CAVHZP010000120.1 coordinate 4,388, forward strand.
GCATCGAAAGCTCTGTCTCTATATCCCGCCACGCCCGGCCATCGCCTTCGCTGCGAAAGAGATAGCCTTCGTCCTGACAAGTCCAGTAAGACGTCATACTCATAACCTCCATTGATGCTCTTCTCGCCAAATGCCGCAATGGTCATAGATCCAGTCACGAACCTTTGGTTGCCATCCGGCTGCATGTCTAAAGGAATCTACATTAACAGCTTTTGTGATTTTCCCATAATGGATTTCCTGATGCCCTTGCGCAAAAATATCCACCGGTACATTGGATCTGTCAAAAATACGAAGAGTTCCGTTATGACTTACTTCAATGAATACATAAGACTGTATCCGGAAAACCAGCAAACTGGTATCATCATTCTTTTCCAGCAAAATATCATAACTGTCTAGTCGTCTGCCAAATTCCCGTTCCAAATCCGGTAAATATTTTCTGGCATCATACCCCAAAACAATTCTGGACGCACTGATATTCTCCTTATACATTTCCCAAAATGCACGCCGGGCTGTCCACATTTGTTTCCCTATGCCCGTAACGGTTGCGGTTTTCTCGATGATACCAAAGAAGAAATCGAAGTCCTTTTCTACCAGCCAGGAAAGCACTCGCTCTTTCGCCTCTGGTGTGACCCTTAGCCAGTCGCTATTATTGCCACGCGGATCTCCCAGGGTTTTCAGAATCAATTCAAGCAGTCTTTGTCGTTCTTCCCGATTCCCTCTATCATCCACGTAGATAATGCAAGGGCTAATGACATTAGAAATCAAACTTTTATAATTCGTATTTTCAATCATTTCATATAAAAGTTCCAACTTCCGTGCCCCGGAAACAGAAAGTGTAAAAGCCCGCTCAATGGCCTTCCTTACAAAATCACTCCCCAAGAGAGAAGCAGGAAACTCCGATATCTGTAAAAAGGAGGCAATCCCATTCTCTGCTATTCTCTTCGCAGCTTCCGCATCAGCTCCTTCGTTCAAAAGGTAGGGATTTTTCACTAAAAGTTTTATAGAAATAGGCTTTTCGGCCTGTTTCCCAAAGTCATGCAACTCTTTTCTCACAAAACGGACACGAGGATCGCTTCGGCTATAATCCATCAAATAGACATACAGAAGTCGTCTAAACTGACTCCGTTTAGATAACCGCGGCCGAATCCAGGAAAACAAAAACTCGATAAAACGAAGAGAGTTGGTTTTATCAAGAAGAATGTATGGCAACATACGGATTTCTCGCCCGGTAAACTCTTCATTTGTCTTGTTTCCGAAAATGGCTTTCGCCTTGGCTAATAATTCGCGCAATTCCACAGCCGGCGGTAGCGCTACATCCCGCTCCGGCGCTCTGACTATCCATTTCCGATCGACCTTTGCTACCTCATGGGGCAGCACCTTGTCCCACTTCCCGCCCAAATGAGAAGAAATCCCTGAAAATTGCTTCAAGTATCGGCCCAGCCCCTGCATTTCACTTCGAAGCCCGGGCGCTTCATCCACTAAATCTTTCATTCTTTCTTCTCGCTTTCTTTGGCTGTATCCGTTGGCGGCATCATCGTGAACCGGAGCGCAATGCGTCGATTGGCCTGGCGGCCTTCCTCGGTATCATTCTCTGTCACAGGCCGCGTATCCGCATAGCCGGAGCAGGAGAAGATGGGCTCCCCATTGGCATTCTTCTCTTTATCCAGTGGCGAAGCCACTTGGTCCTGGTACATGAGCTTCCAGGTATTGATGGCTCTCTGGGTGGAAAGCTCCC
>CAVHZP010000121.1:0-6116 GCA_963640485.1 bacterium
CTCTCACGAGTCACTCCATCCCCCGCTATCGCGCGCCCCTTCTCCAAGGGGCTACTCATGTAAGGCCAGTGCAACAAATCTATACTAACCTTTAGTATAAAAATCCTTCATTCAAATGCGCACTGACTACTAACTACTGAATACTGATTACTAAACCGATCCCCCCATCCCCGGCAATCAAAAAAACGCAGAGAACCCCCAAAAGGCTCTCTGCGTTTTTCATTTCCTGTATTTCCTTATTTTCCCTGTGCTGCTTCCAACTCTTCGATCCGTTTCTGCTGCTGGTCCAACTTATCCTGCATCGCGGAAATCAGTGTATAGAGCTCTGCCGTGGAAACGCCGGCTTCTTTCGGCTTGCCGGACTTGCCGACCTTGAACGTAGCGCCCACATTGTAAGCATTGTCCCCGCCGCTCACCGTGGTGGCCAGGCTGAACATCACATTTCTGGACGGCCGATAGAACGCCCCCAGCGCGAACGCATTCTCGCCTTTGTAGAAACCGCCGGCCGCAGCCACGTCGAATTTATTTTCCGGATCATAATCCAGCGGATGCAGTGCTGCCAGCGCGGACGCCTTGGCGATGCCCTTGGTCGCATCCTTCTCCACCTCATCGATGCGGCTATTCAGCGCTGCATTGGCGTTCATGCGGTCAGAAATCTCCTGCTTCAGCTGTCCATAGGTAGCTGCATCATGCGCATCGGTGCCATCAGCCACATGAACGATCCGTCTCTCGCTACCTGTCGTGCCCACGGAAACCGTATTCTCCTCCTCCGAGCTCGAGCCAACCCCCAGCACCACAGAGTTATCAGCCACCGTGGTTACCTCATTTCCCAGCACCATGGCGTTGTTCGCAGTGACCGTATTTCCTGCACCTACCACGTAGGTATTTTCACCCGTACCGGAAACCGGGTTCGCTGTAGCATCGACCTCCCCAACCTTATTTTGGGAACCAAAAGCACCGGAATTCGGTCCATATACCGAATTGAAATAGCCCATAGCGGAACTTTGTTCTCCATGTACATAGTTTCTAGCCCCTACCGCGGAAGCCTGCGTCGCGTACACAGTATTAGCATAGCCCACTGCCGTCGACCGCTTCCCATCACCATAGGTGCCGATATCATTGCTTGCGCCAACGGCCGTAGAGCTCACGCCCAATGCATGATTGCTCCGTCCTACCGCCGTGCTGTAATTCCCGGTGGCCTCATTGCTCGTCCCCAGCGCAGACGCTTTGTTTCCAGCCGCTGTATTATCAAGTCCTGCTACCACGGATTCCGTTCCGCTGCCGGAACCAATCGCCGGAGTCTCAGCCCAAGTCTGACCGGCTGCACCGAAAAGCATCCCTGCTAAAACCGCTGCCATGGCTACCTGTTTTTTAGACATTTTCATAAAATCTCCTCCTAAAAAAAGAATTAAAAATAAATTCCTTCCCCACTCCGCGCGCCGAAGGTAAATCCTTTCGCGCAACTTTCTATCAAAGATAAAAGAACTCTCATGAAACATTGTACCCCCCCGCGACCTCTTGTCAAATTTAGATTTTTCTATACCATTTTCGCATACATCCAATATTTGAATAGGCCGGGATATGTATCAGGACCCGTGATAGCTTATTTCCCTCGCCCGCAGGGCGGGGGGTGGCCGGGTTCGTAATCAGTGATCAGTGATCAGTAGTCAGGATGCGATAGGCGCTAACGGCAGCGGGCATCCTGCGGTTAATGCAAGTTTGCCCGCCGCCTCTATCATTCAAATGCACCCTGACTACCGACTACTGACCACCGACTACAAAACCACCAGCCCCATCCCCGGCAATCAAAAAACGCAGAGAACAAAAAGTTCTCTGCGTTTTTTATTTTTGCCCATAGTACGCATGGGGGCCATGTTTTCTTTGGTAGTGTTTCTCCAGCACGTAATCTTCCAGCGCCGCCGAGGGCGCGAGGAGGAGGGTCTTCCATGCCATCTCGGCGATTTCCTCCAACACCACGCTGTGATACACCGCTTCCGCCGGATCTTTGCCCCAGGTGAAGGGGCCGTGATTTCTCACGAGGACGCCGGGCACGGCGAGGGGATCGAGGTGACGGGTCTGGAAGGTTTCGCAAATGACGCGGCCCGTATTTTCTTCATAAGCCCCTTTGACTTCCGCCTCAGTGAGCGAGCGGGTCACGGAGACGGCACCGTAAAAATAGTCGGCGTGTGTGGTGCCGAGGGCGGGAATATCTCTTCCCGCCTGGGCAAAGACCACGGCGTGGGTAGAGTGGGTATGCACCACGCCGCCGATTCCAGGAAACGCGCGATAGAGCACCAGATGCGTCGGCGTGTCTGAGGACGGGCGCAAGTTTCCTTCCACCACGTTTCCTTCCAGGTCCACCACCACCATGTCCGATGGTTTCATGTCTTCATAGGCAACGCCGGAGGGCTTGATCACCACCAGCCCCCGCTCTCTGTCGATGCCGCTCACATTGCCCCAGGTGTAGAGCACCACGCCCCGCCGCGGCAGTTCCAGATTCGCGCGGCACACTTCTTCTTTCAGTGATTCTAGCATAAGGACTCCTCACTTTATATTACCCACGCCCGATCCGCGGTGAAGGAGAGTGTGCAGCGACCGGAGAGGATTGTTCTTCCGGTGTCGAACATGTCCACGATCCACTCTTTGCCCAGTTCGTCTTTCACGAAGTAGCGAACCTTTTCGCCAAGGAACATGTGGTTATAAATTTCCACCGGCAGGTTCACGCGGCCTGCTTCGGTTTCTTTAGAAAGTTTCGTGCTTTCCGGACGAATGGAAGCGCAATATTCCTGCCCCGGGTTCACAGGATTGGTGGAAGCGAAGCGAACGCCCCCGTAGGACACCTGATTTCCGGCATCCCCTTTGACGGAAATCAAATTGGTGGTGCCGATGAAATCAGCCACGAACGCAGTCTTTGGCTGGAAATAAATTTCCTGCGGCGTCCCCACCTGGTGCACCACGCCGTCCTTCAAGACCACGATACGATCGGACATGGAGAGGGCCTCCGACTGGTCATGAGTGACGTAGATGGTGGAGAGTCCCATTTTCTGCTGAATGTCGCGGAGCTCCACGCGCACGCTCTCGCGGAGCTTGGCGTCCAGGTTCGACAACGGTTCGTCGAGAAGGAGCAGCTCCGGATTCATCACCAGGGCACGCGCCACCGCCACGCGCTGCTGCTGGCCGCCGGACATCTGGTTCGGGAAACGCTTCTCCATACCCACCAGCTGCATGAGAGACAACGCCTCCTTCACGCGGCTTTCGATTTCCGCTGCCGGCTTGTGCTTCACCTTGAGGCCGTATGCCACGTTTTCGAATACATTCATGTGGGGAAACAGGGCGTACTCCTGGAACACCATCGCCGTATTTCTGTTGTACGGCGGCACCCGCTCGATGTTTTTCCCGTTGAGCAGGATTTCCCCTTCGTCAGGTTCATAGAAACCGGCAATCATGCGAAGAAGCGTCGTCTTCCCGCAGCCCGAGGGCCCCAGGAATGTGATGAATTCCCCTTTATCAAAAGACAGGTTCACATCTTTGATCACATGGCTCTTGCCGAAATATTTATTGATATGCGTAAGCTCTAATACTTTGTCTGCCATTCTATCCTCCATGGGTCATAGCGGGGAGCAGGGGACGGCGGTCAGGCCGCCCCAACCTCCACCGCTTCGCGGTCCCCCTCCTTCCAAAGGAAGGAGGTAAGGAAACGGAAAATGCGCCCTGATCACTGACCACTAATTACTGATCACTAAACCAATAGCGTCAAACCCAATCATTTTACAAATCGAAAATATTAATCTTATCTCTCAGAATCAATTTCACCACGCCGAAGGTGAGGTAAATCATCAGCATAATGCCCACGGCGGTAGCGCTGGCGGTGGGGAGGAATCCCTGATTCGCCAGGCTCATAATGTTGATAGACGCCAGATTCCATTCCGGCGACACCAGGAAAATGACCGTAGACAGCGTATTCATGGAGCGCATGAACGCGTACACGAAACTGACAGAGAGAGAATTTTTCAGCATAGGCAGCACGATTTTCCTAAAAGTCGTGAAGCTGTTGGCGCCCAGATTCGTAGACGCCTGCTCCAGAGACCCTTCGATCTGCTTCAGCCCCGCCACCGCCTGGCGATAGCCCACCGGGAGCTGGCGCAGCGCCATGCCCAGGATAATGATACCCAAAGTCCCCGTCATTTCCAGCGGCCCGTCATTGAATGCAAGGATCATGGACAGACCGATGAAGGTACCAGGCAAGGAAACCGGAAGCATGGCGAGGAAATCCATCACCGTGCGGCCCGGGAATTTTTTGCGAATCGTCAGGAACGCCAGCGCAATGCCCAGCACCGTGGTGATGGCTGCCGTGGACATGGAAGCCACCCAGGAATGCATCATCACGTTCGACTGCAGCACCCCTTCGCGGAAATATTGCAGCGTGAATGTATAGTCATAGCCGAAGGCAACGGTGAAGGCAAAGAGAATCACCACGCCGATAATCATGAGGATAGAAATACAGAGAGTCATGCAGAACGCCCACAGAAGCCAGGTCGCCAGCGGCCCCGCAGTGACGCGGATCAGTCCCGCCACCGGTTTCCCCGTCACAGTGACGTAAGAATTTTTCTCCAGGTAATACCGCTGCACGAAGAAAACCACCAGCGTAGGAATCACCAGAAATACAGACAGCGTCGCGCCCATGGGAAGATCCCAGGCCCCGGTGACCTGGGTGTACGCCTCAGTGGCAAGCACGTGGTAATTGCCGCCTACCAGCATCGGATTTCCGAAATCCGCCAGCGAATTGATCGCCACCAGCAGGAACGCACTCGCCAGCCCCGGCGTCGCGAGACGCAGCGTCACCGTGCGGAAAAGATACCAGCCCCGGGCGCCCAGGTTCTGCGCCGCCAACTCCAGATTCGGGCTAATGCTCTTCAGCACCCCGGAAATGGTGATGTAAGCCAGCGGGAAAAAGGCGATGGTCTGCGCCACCCACAAACCGAAAGGCCCGTAGAGATCCACCTTCAGCCCCAGGAGCTGCCAGGTGATGAACCCGCGGCGGCCGAAGAGCATGATGAAAGCCAGCCCCGTCACCACCGACGGCGCCATGGTAGGCAAGAGCGCCACCACCTGGAAGAACCGCTTGCAAGGCATATTCGTGTAATGAATGCCGTACGCGAAAAGAAATCCGAAAACAATCGCCGTCGCCGTAGCGATGAGGGACGAGAAAATCGTATTTCTAAAAACCTCAATAAACTCCTTCGCCGTCACAGCCCGCGCCCAGTCGTCCGCCGTGGGCACCCACAAAATTTTCCCGAAAGGGTAAATGATAAAGACCGCGAATAACAAAAACACAGCCAGGATGCTCAAGAGAAGCGGCGGCTCCCGAAGGAGCACCTTCATCTCCGCAGCCAATCCCGTGTGCTCACGGCCTGCCACTTTTTCATTCATACAAAACTCCTTTGAAATACTATTTAGCATGCTCCCCGCCAGTGGTTAGTAGTCAGTAGTCGGTAGTCGGTAGTCGGTTCGCATGTAACTGCTGCGCCAATTGCGCAAATCCCCAAAAATGGCAGCGCTTTTTAACTTGTGCGCCGCCCTCTACTTCTACCCACTTCCTCTGGAAGGGGGAGGGCCCGAAGGGCGGGGTCTAAGAGGGCGAAGCCTTTCCTATCAAGCCCTCTTCTTTGAAGAGGGTGCCCGAAGGGCGGGTGATGGCTTTGCTGGCGTTTAATGCACTATGTTACGCCTTGCCTACGAGAGTCGCCCCTTGGAGATGGGAATCCTGCAGAAGGATTTCCAAGTTTGGCCCATTATGAAGAGGCGCCTAGCCTGCCCATTAAGGCGCCTTCCTTAGAGGCCAAACGGCGCCGCCCAATAGGGCGGGATGGAATGCGCCGAAGGCGCATAATCAGCACTAGCGGTATCATTAACATGTAAGCACCAGCGCCAAACGCGCCCCGACTACCGACTACCGACTACCGACTACTAACCACTGACTACTGACCACTGATCACTGACTACTAAACCGATCGCGGAAATCACGCCCCATGAAAAACACCTCCGCCCGAAAGCGGAGGCATTTCTATTTCCTTATTCAGCGAAGAAAGTGTCGCAATTCTTCTGCTTATCAGCGC
>CAVHZP010000122.1:0-6023 GCA_963640485.1 bacterium
CAAATCGAAATCGGACCCGGAGTTTCCATAGATATTCCACCTTTCTTGCAAAACCAAATGCGCTCCCGCGCAAAGACAATGAGCGGATAGGGAACCACTGATTAAATCGTTATCTGAAATCATACTGGAATTTTTATGCAAGACGAGGAAAGGAAATCCGAGAATAGTGAGCTATTTGAGGATTTTCTTGACGAAGTATTGCTTAAAAATTCGTATGATTTCTGATTCTTCGATTTAATCAGTGTTTCCCTAGTAATCAGTAATTAGTGGTCAGTAATCAGGACGCTTTTGCCGCTATCGTCAAAAGCGCCCTGACTACTGATTACTGACTACTGATTACTAAACCAATAGCATTAAGTACACCAACCCCTCACTTTCTTCCCTTCCCCAACAGTAATCGCAACAGCGAAAGAAATGTCAGCACTGCCGTGAGGCCGATGATGGTCATGGACCAGGCGACGCCTACTTGGAGATAGCCTTTCAGCGTAAACTCCCAATCAAAGTACATGATGGTCAAAATGGCGGTAGCGATACTGCCGATAGCGAGAAGCGTGGGCGATTCTCTATAGGTATATAAATAGAGAATTCCTGCCACGTATCCCCAAAATCCACCGCCGAAGAATAAATTGTGATAATAGAACACCAAAGAAATCGCGGCGCTCATCACTGCATATTTCATGCCTTTCATAAAAAATCCTTTCGAAATAAAAATACAGGGATACGGGACAAGGGATAAGGGATAAGGCGGGCTAGTGCTGATGCCGCAGGTGCATACATGTCGCTGAAGCTCCTAGCGGCTAGAAGCCGCCTCGACATGTCACACTGGCGGTAACGGCACTACCGCTATCGGCCAACCACCTTCTGAAACTCCGGGTCCCCTCTCATCCACGCGAAATGGTCCTGAGTCAGCACTTCGGTTCTTACATGCTCCCCGTCCAGAGCCAGCGCCTTCGCCAGGTAGGCGAGAGATTTTTCTTTGTCTTTCTTGTCTGCATAATTGGTGGCAATGCCGTAGTAGGACCAGGTATTCTTGGGATCCACCGCCAATACTTTTTCGAAATAGCGGATCGACTCGTCGTAGTGACTCCCCAATTTCTTTGCCATGGCCATATCGAAGAAAGCTTGCGTATAGCCCGGATTGATAGCGAGCGCTTTCTCTATGCGCGCCGCCCCCTCGTCCGGCCGTCCGGCGAAGGCGATGAGAAGACCTTCTAAGGAATAGGCTTTGTAATTGTTCGGCTCCTTAGCGATGGCGTCCTGCACCAAAGCCAATGCCCCCTCCTGATTTCCTTCCCCATAAGCAGCCAGCGCCTTTTGAAATATTTTTTCTGATTCCTCGCCAATCACCGGTACGGCTGGCGCGGGCTGCACTGCGGCCAGCGCTTCGGCAGGCGGTGCTTTCGGCGGCTCTTCGTTTCCGCAGCCGGCAAGCGCGACGCCGAGCGCCATAGCCAGTGCTACTACGTATACTTTCAACATCTTATCTCCATAGAATAATGATCGGAACGCGTGTATAATCATTATAAAGCATTTCATTTTTATTTTCACAGAAATATAAGGAGGATTCTATGAGTCACTATGCCTTTATCACCGGTGCCACCAGCGGCATCGGCCTTGCCACCGCCAAAGCCCTGGCCGCTCAGAAATACGACCTGGTCCTGGCTGCCAGAAATCAGGAAAAGCTGTCAGATATCCAATCGACCATCGAGAAAGAAACCGGCGTCCATGTCACCGTGTGCCCCTTGGACGTGAGAGACAACGCTGCCATCCAGACAGTCGTTTCTGAAACCCTCGCGAAATTCGGCACCCCTGCTGTCCTCGTGAATGACGCCGGCCTCGCCCGCGGCCTCGAACCCTATGGCGAAACGGTAGAAGAAGACATCATGCAGATGATCGACACCAATATCAAAGGCCTCTTCCTGGTGACCCGCGCCTTCCTTCCCGCCATGCTGAAAGAAAACAGCGGCCACATCGTAAACCTGGGCTCCACCGCCGGCCTCTACGCCTACGCCGGCGCCGCGGTCTACTGCGCCACCAAAGCGGCCGTGAAAACATTCAGCGACGGCGTCCGCATCGACGTCATCGATAGCGACATCAAAGTCACCACCATTCAGCCGGGTATCGTAGAAACGCCATTCAGCGAAGTCCGCTTCCACGGCGACACGAAACGGGCCGCCGCCGTCTACGAAGGCATCGACGCCCTGCAGGCAGAAGACATCGCGAATATCATCGCCTTCGCCGTCAGCCAGCCCAAGCGCGTACAGATCAGCGACATCGTCATCATGGCGAACCAGCAGGCCACGGGATTTATGGTAAGTAAGAAGAAATAACGTTTGTGGTTTAGTAGTCGGTAGTCGGTAGTCGGTAGTCGGGACGCGTTATCCGGCCGAGTCACTTGCGATGATACCGCTATCGGTTTGGGTAGTCAGTGGTCAGTGGTCAGTAGTCAGTAGTCGGTGGTCAGGGCGCATTATCCAGCCGAGACACTTGCGATGATACCGCTATCGAGTTTAGTAATCGGTAGTCGGTGGTCGGTGGTCAAGGCGCATTTTCCAGCCGAGACACTTGCGATGATACCGCTATCGGTTTGGGTAATCAGTGGTCGGGACGCATTTTCACTACAGTCAAATGCGTCCCGACTACCGACTACTGACTACCGACTACTAACCCCAACAAAAAACGCTGTGAAAAATGATTTCTCATCTTTCACAGCGTTTTTATATTTTTTTATTTCTCTCCGTGGAAGTGGAGGAAGAAGAATTGGATGGCCAACATGACGGCGAGGCCTACGCCTACGCCGAGGAAGCCATCACCGGTGAAGCCGGCAATGAGGTAGCCTACAAAGCAGCTTGCCGCCACGATGAGAACGTAGGGAATCTGGGTCGATACGTGGTCGATGTGGTGACACTGAGCACCTGCGGAGGCAAGGATCGTGGTATCGGAAATCGGGGACACGTGGTCACCGCCTACGGAGCCGGCGAGAACGGCTGCCACTGTCATGACCATGAGATTCTGATCATTGTTCACTACAGCGAGGACGATGGGGATCAGAATGCCGAAGGTGCCCCAGGAGGTGCCGGTAGCGAAGGCGAGGCCGATGGCCACCAGGAAGAACAGCGCCGGCAGCATGATGGCCACAGTCGCATTGTCACTGACCACATTTCCTACATAGCCGCCGATGTTGAGATATTCCTTACCAACCACGCCGGACAGCGTCCAAGCCAGGGTGAGAATCATGATGGCAGAGGTCATCTGCTTGAAGCCTTCACCGAAGCAGGAGCAGAACGCATTGAAGGAAAGCACTTTTCTGGGAATGTAGAGAACGAAAGTAAATACCAGCGCCATGAAGGAGCCGATGACGAGGCCGCGGGCTGATTCGCAATCAGCGAAGGAGTCTGCTACGCTCTTGCCTTCCAGGATACCGCCAGTGTAGAGCATGCCGAAGACGCAACCGCCGATGAGGACAGCCAGGGGAAGCACCAGGTCGATGATGCGACCATTTCCGATGGGCGCCGCGCTCTCTTCTTCATCGTATTCCTCCGGGATCACCAGCGTGCCGCCGCTCTTCGTTTCAAACGAAGCCATACGGGAGAAATCTTTGCCGGTATAAATCAGAATCAGCATGAAGATGATGGTGAACCAGGCGTACATATTCAGCGGGATAGTGGAAAGGAAGAGGGAGAATCCGTCAATTTCGCTTCCTTCCGGCAAGGACGAAGTGACTGCTGCCGCCCAGCTGGATACCGGCGCGATGATGCACACCGGCGCTGCAGTGGCGTCGATGATGTACGCCAGTTTTGCACGGGTCACTTTGAACCGGTCCGTCACCGGGCGCATGACCGTGCCTACCGTGAGGCAGTTGAAATAGTCATCAATAAAAATCAAAACCCCCAGCATCATGGTCACCAGGAGAGAGCTGCGCTTCCCCTTGATGGTGCGGGACGCGTACTCGCCATAAGCCTGGGAGGCGCCGGATTTCTGAATCGCCGCCACCATGATTCCCAGGAGCACCAGGAATACCAGAATGTACACATTGCCGCCCACTTTGTCGGACATGATGGAAAACATGGTGTCCACGGCGCCCAAAAGGCTGAACCCGGAGAACATGAATGCCCCCATGAAAATACCGATGGCCAGCGACATGTACACTTCTTTCGTTGCCAAAGCCAATATAATCGTCACCACCGGTGGAAGTAACGACCAGATCGTCTCACTCATCATCATCAACCCTCTCCATTGCAATGCGCCGCATTCGTTTTCCCCTTGTAAACTCAAATGCAACGCTTTTTAAAGTTTTGTTTATTATACAACATAGGCGGGGGAAATAAGTATAGATATTTTTATTTTTTTGAGTAACTCATAGATTGATGATTATGCAATGGAGGATTGAAGGGAGGAAAACTATGGTTTTCAGGGGTAGGGTGGAAAAGGGATAAGGGATAGGGGATAAGGGATAAGGGCGCATTTTGCGAAGCAGCCCAATGTGCCAAGCCTCTTCCTTGAAGAAGGCAAAGCGAGGAAGCAGCTGCGCGAGCCTTATCCCTTATCCCTTTTCCCTTGTCCCCAAGCACCAGCCTTATTTTCTTACAAACACCCTATGCAGCTCCGTCCCGTCCGGCAGATACCCGGTCAGCACCAGCTCGTCCTCCGAGGCTTCCAGGACATTATAATTATCCGTCTCTGGCTGGGGCGCTACGTAGGTGTCCAGGGCGTGGTCTTTCCACAGGCTAGGGTAGCGCACGTTGCCGCCGAGACCGAGAATCACATAGGTCGGGCCTTTTGCATCGCGCTTGAAATCATAGATTTGTCCCCGGTCCCTGTAGGTGTGCAGATGAGCGGACAGCACCAGGTCTACGCCGGTCTCATCGAAGAGGGGCATGAAGAACTCCCCTTCCGGCGAGAAGCCTTCCTCCCGGTGCGGGCGGTTTGCATCGGCGAAGCCGTACTGTAAGGGGTCTTTGTGCATGAGGACCACTTTCCATTTCTTTTTCGTGCTTTCCAGATCCTTCTTCGCCCAGACTTTTTGCTTTTTAAATAAATCGGGCACCCAGGTCTTTTCTTCCGCCAGAGACGTATCCAGCACAGTGAAATGCACATCCCCCCAATCGAAGGAGTAGTAATGGTTTTTCAGCGTTGCATCCCCATTGTCCGGCAGGTTGAAGTGAGCGACATAGCGCTCCGGCATGGTTTCCTTCCAGTCCAGCGAGTAGGCTTCGTGATTTCCCACTGCCGGCGCCAGAGGAATTTGCGTGATCCAGGGCGTCACGGTCTTGAACCAGGTCTGCCACTGGTATTCGTCTTCCCCATTGTCCACGATGTCGCCCAGGTCAATGAAGAAATCGGCGTCCGGGTTCCGCTCCGCCGCACCTTTGAAAAGATCCGCCCAATCGGAGTAGTCCGAGCTTTGAGAGTCAGAGGTGACGATGGCTTTGAATGCGCCGCCTTTGTCGGTCTTCATGGGATACCAGGCGCTCACGGTGTCCCCACTCCGGGTGCGATACTCATAGTCCTTCCCGGAAATCAGATTCGCCACCTTCGCCGTATAGATATAGCTATCCGCTATGCCGCGATTCCCGGCGTAGGATTTGCTGTCAGCCTTCACACTTTGAATATCTGCTGCCCCTTTCTCGCGAAATTCCAGGGTGCAATCCTTCACATCAGGGAGCTGCCACATGATGGTGCGCCCTTTCTGATTATCCGCCGCCACCAGCTGCCGCACCGAAAAAGGCCGCATGATCTCCCGCACCGGAGCCGCAGACACCGCCGAAGCCGCAGAAGCCGCGCTCTTCTCTTCCCCGCAGCCCGCTAAAGCAAACGCCGCGCCCAAAGCCATCAGTCCCAAAATCCATTTCTTATATCTCATAGGTACGCCTCCCCTTCTTTTTTCTACAGTATAAGGAAATTGGGAAATAAGCTCAAATACCTATGATTTATTCTTTCGTATAGAGGGAAAGCATGAAAGGGGAATAGGGATAAGGGATAAGGGATAAGGGATAAGGGATAGGGGATAGGGGATAGGGGAT
>CAVHZP010000123.1:0-2531 GCA_963640485.1 bacterium
ATAGCAATTTGCTACTACATCTCCTGCTATCGTTAAATGGGGCGGTAAACGGTAACACGGTAAACGGGTAACGGTAGTGGGGAAAAGCAGCCAACTGCGCCCCGACTACCGACCACCGACTACCGACTACTAAGCCGATAGCCAGCATCATCTCCATATCCCACAAACGCAAAACGCGAACCGACTATCGACTACTGATCACTAATTACTAAACCTCCAGCGTCTTCCCTTCCAACCCTTATACGCGAAAACGCTCCGGAGCATTTCCTCTCCGAAGCGTTTTTTCTTACCGTACTGCCACGGTCAGGGTATTGAAGGTACTTTCTCTCATTTCCAGGTCCACATCGGTTTCCCGCTGCAGGAGGTCAAAGAGTGTGGTCGGCGAACCGGCGTATTTCACCGAGATGGTGGCCCGGTTGTTGGAGTAGCTGTTGAGATTGGCTCCGTTCACGCCGGGCACGGTGGAGAGAGCGCGCTTCACGCGATTCACATCGTTGATGCTATTGGCGATGACTGTGAGCTCGAAGGCCTGGCGGCTTCCGCTGAAGGTATTCATCAGCTGGCCCACCAGGTAGTCCCCCATCTTTTCACCGGCCTGGCACAAAGCTTTCTTGGCTGCAATGGCCTCAGCGATGTCGGCGCCACTGCCATAGGTGCCATCAGCAGCAATAATCTGCCCGGTCCGGGCGATGTACATCTTCGCCTCCACCCGGGCGCGACAGGAAACCACGCCGGTTCTTGGACCCGGATTGTACTTGCTGCGGCTGGGAAGGTACTGGTTCACATCACCTACGTATTCACTGAAGGCTTCACCCACCACCAGGATGTCCGCCTGGAGAGAGTGAGCGAGGTTCTGCAATTCATCAGCCGACATGAATTCCGGCTGGTTGTAGTTCCAGCGCTTTTCGCTGATGTCGATGACGTTCTGGAAACCGGCTTCCACAAATTTTTTCACCACTGCGGTTTCCCCGGCCGGGTCTAAGAGCCGGCGGCGCAGATGGGTTTCCGGGATCACCACGGCGATCTTCGCATCGCGCATATTCACGTCAATGATCTTGTGGCGCATGAGGTCACTCATGAGCTTGGCATCAGGGCTGGTATTTACATTCACCGACGCGGTGACTTTGTAGCCGCCATCAGCAGTGGGATAGGTGGCCAGCACCTGCATGTCTTCCACATAGCCTTCGCAGCTGGCATAAATGGTGTCGGAAACCAGCTCAAAATTTTTCGTCAGGGTCTGAGAATCGATGAGGCTTCCCACCGATTCTTCCACCGCATTTCTCATGGCGTCCCGCTCCGCTTCTGTCTGGGTGGTGCCATAGCCATCGACGGTGACTGTCTTCGCCATGGCATCGCCGCCGCACAGAAGCAAAAGGGACAGCGCAAGGGCTACCGATTTCCTCATTTCACAACCCTCTTCACCTTGTCACCGGTCTTGATGAGACCTTTGCCGTCAGTGATGGTGCATACAGAGTGAGAATCTTTCACTTCAGTGACCTTCACTTTGCCCAGTTCCACTTCTTCTACAGCGATGAGTTCCTGGGTCACCGGATGGATGATCGGCTTGCCGTCGCGGTAAGCCACCAGCTTTTCGCCTTCCTTCAGGCCGTTTTCAAAGCCCAGGTCCACATAGAGCTGGTCATTATTTACGAAAATAATCATGCCGGTCAGCGGGTTGTGTTTATTGATGAGCTTCATGATATCGTCGGCTGCATCGCTGGTAGCGTTGCTGATGAGCATATCCGGATCGCTGCTGGCGCC
This sequence comes from bacterium, assembly GCA_963640485.1. Taxonomy (GTDB): domain Bacteria; phylum Bacillota; class Negativicutes; order Veillonellales; family Dialisteraceae; genus Dialister. The sequence goes on from CAVHZP010000123.1 coordinate 1,762, forward strand.
GCCCTGGAAGCTTGCCACGCTCTTAGAACCTTCTACCATTTCTGCAATTTTGATGATGCCGGTTCTGTTATCGATGAATTTGAAATTGAATTTCACTACGCCGCGATTTCCTTTATACAGGAGATTGTTGAAAGGTCCTACATCCGCAGACACCACGCTCCCCAGGATGGTGTAGTCTGTGCCGGTGAGATTACCGAATTCGATGGCATTGGCGCCTACCAGGCCGCTGGCTGTGAGGCCCTGTTCGCGAAGAACATTGTTCAGGCTGGTGCGTTCAGCCACTTCGTAGCTGCCGCTCTGCACCAGAATCGTTTCCAGATGGGCTTCCAATTCCCGCGCTGCCTTCTCCTCCAGGCGATACCCGTTGGATTCGACAGGCATTACCGCTACCACTTTCTTAGCCGCAAAGGACGTGTCCCCGGCCAGGAAACTGAAAAGCATCGCCATCGCTGCGATGAAAATCGCCATATATTTTTTCATAGAAATTCCCTCCATACCATGTGAAATATGTGAAAACGTTGGTGGTTTAGTAATTAGTAATTAGTGATCAGTGATCAGGACGCATTTGACCATAGAGGCAGATACGCGCTGAACGCTGTCATCCATCTTTCGACCCCCTTCTTCAGGAAGAAGGCATACATGCAACGATTCGATACCGTCAAATGCGTACTGACCACTAATTACTAAACCGATAGCATAAATCCCGCTTACCATCTCGGTCCACCCGGTCCGCCTCTGGGATCCCTGGGCGGATCTTTTCTCGGCGGATT
>CAVHZP010000123.1:3004-6012 GCA_963640485.1 bacterium
AGAGATGCTACCGCTATCAATTTTGTAGTCAGTGGTCGGTGGTCGGTAGTCGGGGCGCATTTAGGGAACCATTTACACCGTAAGCCGTATGTCGCTCCTTCTCCCGCTATCCTAAGCACGCCCGGTTCACAGTCATACGATAAACGGATAACAGCTATGATAAGGACGCATCCAAACACGCCCTGACTACTGATTACTGACCACTGACTACTTAGACGATAGCAGCAGCACTTCTATGTTCGCCTGGCGCCAAACGCAAATCGACTACCAACCCTTAGTATTCCAGCACCACTGCGTAGTTCGCGCCGAAGCCGCTTCTCTGGTTCTCTGCCAGGATCCGGTCCCCATCTTCCGGCGATACGACGATGTCGCACTGGTGCTTAGTCCGTTCGCGAAGGCTGACCGCTTTGATGACAAGCGGGCGAGCGCCGGCGCGGGAGAGTCCACCTTCCGCACGGCTCCAGCCTTCCGATCCCTGGGCATAGCCGGCTACGCCATGTTTCACTGCATAGTCCGGATCCACATTGTACACGCCGTAGATGGCACGGCCATTGGTATCAAAAATGCCGGGGCAGAAAGTACGTTCCAGCGGCAATCCTTTCGCATCGATGATAAGGCCCGTGTATCCCTGGGTCACCGGTGCTGCTACCCCAGTGGTGGTCGTAGTAGTCGTGGTGGTGGTCACCGGCACATAAGAAACGCTCGGTGCTGCCATGGGCACCGGCTGGCTATCGCCCACCTTCGCATGGATTGCTACATCTGCCACACTGCCTACGCCGTAGAGCGGCGCTTCTATCACTACATGGTACACGCCGTCTTTAAATTCTTCAGAAACAGGACGCACACCGGTGACGATGCCATTCACCTTCGTCCGTACCACATCGCTGGTAACGATATAATTTTCCATGGTGGTTTCCGAGTCTACGGAAATCCCTTTGATGGATTCCAGCAAATTTCTCTGGGCATCCACCATAGCTGCCCGGCGAGCCATGAGCTTGCCGCGAGCCAGCGGCATACCGGCAGGCACGCTGCCAAAGCCATCGGCCTGGATCATTTCCGACTCCTCGTACGCATTGGCCACCACGCCGGCAAATGGCATTTCCAAAGCACCGGGCATCACGCCGCCTGCGCCGCCAAGAGCCATGACCAAAGCCAGAGCTGCTGCTGTCTTCTTCATTTTCATCTTCCATTCCTTCCTTTCTGCTTTATGCAATTCATTTCCCAAAAGAAAAATTTCCATACCTGTCATGAGCATACAAAATAGGATTCATCATTTTTGTTTCCCCTTAAAAAATGTCACAGATGTTTTTGTTTTCTTTTCGGAATATTAAATTGTGTATAAATTTATTATAGACACCCACTGTCCCGACTTCAATAATAATTTAGGAAATTATATAAAATTGGTATAGAAATCCGAGAGAGCTATGCGAAATGGAGATGGTCAGGAGCGTTTATCGCCAGTACATTCATGGAGATAGCGCCGCTATCGGACTTAGTAGTCGGTGGTCGGTAGTCAGTGGTCGGGGCGCGATTACTGATAGCAAGAGTTTTTCCTTTTTCCGCTATCGGTGAATGGATTCCTAGCCCAAAGAATGCCCGCTCTCTTTAGCGTTTATCGCGCCCCGACTACCGGCTACTGATTACTGACTACAAAACCGATAACGCCCCTCTCCGTTCCCGCCGCAAATTTTATTTTGCCTTCCTATGCTATAATAAAAGTAGAAAAGAGGTGCTGCCATGGAAACAAAGAAGACTTACAAAGATTCTCTTTTCCGCGCCATCTTCAATGACAAGGAGCGATTGGCAGGGCTGTACAAAGCGCTGTCGGGAAATGAAGTGTCGCCGGAGGAAATCACCATCAATACGTTATCCGGCGTTTTTATGAATGACATCAAGAACGATATCAGCTTCTGCGTAGGAAACAAGCTTATCATTTTGCTGGAGCATCAGTCCACATGGAATCCCAATATGCCGCTCCGTTTCCTTTGGTACCTGGCTCAACTGTACAAAGATCTGGTCGATACGGATATCATTTACAAAGGCAAGCTGGTGCCAATCCCATCGCCGGAGTTCTATGTGCTCTACAATGGCACGCAGGACATTCCGTATTTCCAAAAGCTCTGTCTCTCGGATGCCTTTAGTGTGCCATCCCCTTGCCTGGAACTCACGGCGAATTGCTACAATATCAATTACGCGGAGAGCAAAGGAGTCCTGGAGCGCTGCCATGACCTCATGGCGTACAGCGTTTTCGTCGCCAAGGTGCGGGAGTATGTAAAGAGTGGGCTTTCCTTATTCGCCGCCATCAAGAAGGCGATCCGCTATTGCGAAAGCCATGACTTCATGGCTGAGTATTTTAAAAATCATGAAAGTGAGGTGCTCGATATGATTTCTTTTGAATGGGATCCCGTCCGCGCTAAAGAAGTGGCTCGTGAAGAAGCACTTGAGGAAGGTATCGAAAAAGGCCGCATTGAAGGCCGCGCTGAAGGCCGCGAAGAAGCCCGCGCTGAGGCCCGCGAAGAAGATCGAAAGAAAACTAACCGTTTTGTCCTTTCCCTTCTTAAAAACAAAGCGCCGATGTATTTCATTACAGACGCTACCAATCTCTCGGTAGAGGAAGTGGAGCGAATCGCCAGAGAACACCAGCTGGCGTATTAAGCCTATGACTGAGAATCAGGAAAATGAACTGCTCGGTATGGTTTCTTTTGAATGGGATCCCGTCCGCGCTAAAGAAGTGGCTCGTGAAGAAGCGCTTGAGGAAGGTTTCGAAAAGGGGTGCAATGAAACCGCCACAAAGATGACTCACCAGTTTGTTCTGTCTCTTCTTGCGAATAAAGCGCCTATGACGCTCATCACGGCAACCACTCATCTTTCTATGGAAGAGGTGGAGAGAATCGCCAGGGAGCATCAGCTGGCATATTGAATGACATATTTCCATATAAAAAAATCGCGGAGAGTTCCGCGATTTTTTTATTATCTTCTGATTTTCTTTTCTACTTTTTTCTCCACCG
>CAVHZP010000124.1:0-5975 GCA_963640485.1 bacterium
ATATATTTCCGAGCAAATGAAAGACAGCAGTTCTGTCAGGTTTGACTTTCTATATAAAAGCTGCTTGGCACCTTTGTAGTAGTAATCCGCAACGCCATACTCCGGGTGCATGAATCCGGCAATGAATCGCTGTATAACTTCTGCAATGTCCTGGTAAATGACTTCGTAGTCATCATAGAGCGCGGCATCCTCAGCGGCCGACTCCAAAAGAATAGATACAGCGTCGTATTCCCGACATAGCCCTTCTATTTCCTTTGCATTTTTAGGAATCACAAAAATGGATCTATTCTGTTCCGCGGAAATGACTTTGATTTTTTCAGTAATATCCGATTCTTCTTCATTAGATGGAAGTACACCGTAAATCATTCCATCTGCTTCACCTATTTCCGGGAGTCTTGCCAAATCCTTCTCGTGAACAAAGCAAAAAGAGAAATATCTCACCATGTTATGGTCATCGTTGTAGCGATTGGGATAGCAATAAGGCTCTGCGTTCGCGTGATTCAAGATCTGCGCTGCGGTCATATCGCTTCGTTTAGCGATGACCTTTTGGATTTCCTCAGAAATATTCACGCCCGAACTATCCTTGAGTTTCAGATAGGCATTGCTGCGTTTCAGGTAGACGATGCATTTTTCCTTAATCAGATGATGAATGGCTTCCTGTACCAAATTTCGTTCATAATGAGCATAGATATTCATTATGGTATCAACGGTCGGGGAAAGTCGCTCAAACTGTCCAATGATATAGATTAAAGAAATCGTCTTAATTATCTGCTTTTCCAAATCCGACAGCTCATAGGCTTCCAATATGCGAGCCGCCAGTTTGTAGCTCTGGTATAAATCCGTCGTGTAGGTGGTGCGTCTCATCTGAGGCGCGAAGTAATCATACAGCACGTCGGGCGTGACTAAAGGGAAGTCGCTTTCGCTTCTCTGCAAGAAGTATGAAAGTGTATTCAAATCATCTCCCGCCAGAAAAGTGAACATGGTTCTTTCATTCTGCGCCACCTTTTCAGATAAGCGTGGAAGTAAAAATGTCGTTACCGGGTGCAGTGGATAGGTATTGTAAACAAGAGTCGTTCGCTCCTCTGCCTCACATTCCTTGAATATGGAACTTTTGGCATACAGATTATCCATGTCTGTAAATGCAGCCTGGTGAGCATGAAGGAAATCGCCCCAAAGACCACTCTCTTTATGAATGGCCTGAGAAATGATTTCATAGGTTTCTTCATAGCTGTTGTACATGCTGATATGCGCGAAGCGCTCCGAGACGCCACGCCAGCCATCTACTTTTTGCTTGGGCAGCTTATCGATGTAGTTCTCTATTTCCTTGTGCATGATCAGCAACAAATGAAGCTGCTGTTTCCCACTGCGGCAGCATTTTTCCGCGAAGTCTTGCAACATTTTTACATCACCGGCAGAAACAGAGGTAATGTTAGACTCCAGATATTTACTGAATTCATCGTAAACCACATAAATTCCGCTATATCCCATGTCCGACAGCTTGCGATTGACGCTTTCATAAATATCAATCACGCTAAAACCGGAGAAAGGATTGAACTCACTTCCCGAAGTTAAACGTGGATAGATTGCCTTAAATTCTTCATAGGCATTTACGTCAAAGGCATGCAAACGATTAACAAATGTGCTGACTGGCTGCGACAAACCTTTCTGTAATTGACTATAGGTTTCCGGATATTTGTCTTTCCAAATCTGAATCATATAAGCGGCAGCCTTAAAATGGGTGTCCGGCATAACGTCTTGCAGATTGTGATACTGCAACGATTTCCGAAGCGCCCCTAAGAAGGACTGGGTCATGCTATTGCTATTTCCGTCGATGACCACAGGCAATATCTTTTTGTCGGAATGGATATAGTTCAGAATGTAGTCATACAAATCGGGCTTATAGCTCTTCACTTTCGCAAGAAGCCTCTGGTAAAGAGTCACATCTTTGGAGAAAAGCATCGATAAAATAACAAGAACGATATGAGACTTCCCCTTACCATAAGCGCCCACTAAAAAACGTGCCCGCCGTGTCGAATTTTCATCGGTGCTGAGAAGAATATCCTCCAGCAAATCGATAGCTTCTCTGGTAGGAATCAAGCTTGCGATCTTTTTCTTGTTATTCAAATCAAACCCGATATTCACCGAGGTTTGAAATTCTTTTTCTATCTGAATCAATGCGTTACTCATACGACTTCTCCAAACTATATGTTATTGTCGAAGGCTCTTATAGTATTCCTCGACGAAATCCAATGCTTTCATATTTTCCTTTGAAACCCGAATCACATCCAGCCCTGCTGTCCGCACAATCCGAATGTAGCCTTGCAGCTCTGCCTGCCCCAAAATATCCATCAAAGTGATTACATCCAGGTTGAATATTTTTCCGACAGACCCCTTTCCATGCAAAATGGATTGCAAAGAAATTTCTCTAGCATCATCGGCCTGCGCCAAAATGCAAGCCAACAGAATGATAGGCGAAATAGAATCTTTCAACGGTACCGTCTTTCGATAGACCTTTTTCTTTCCATTTTGCAAATCAAGCAACCCCAATTCTCCAAAGGGGCAATCCATATTGTCTTCCGGTCTGATTTTCTGGGCATTTAGCTTATACCGGGGAATATAAGTATTTACGATGCAATTAAAATCATCCTCAATGGAGCGACTGGGGACTTCCTCCCCTTTGAGCTTTACAAAGTTGGATATGCCTAACACAAAATCCTCCTTGGTAAATTCATTCAAGGGGAATTCGTTAAAAAAGTAGAACCAGGAAGTTGCCAACTCTTCGGATTTGCACAATTCATACTGCAAAAGCCACAAAGTACCTAACTCTTCAATATAGGGATCTTCTCTTAAAATAATTTCACCGATTTGTGTGAAAACCTGTTTCCGCTTCTTCGCCCGTATTTCTTCAGTAAGACCGACAGCCTGCAGCCAATAGCGCAACGACTTGACCATGTTCGCGCCGATTCCTAATATGTCCATCGGATTGATAGAACGGTCGGAAAACAGCATAGGACTTTTTTCTATATTTTTGATTCCCTTGCTAAGCCATCCTTTTCTAATAAAGAATGTCTCATGGGCTCTGAATTTCATAGATACACCTCTGTCTTATTCATCCTTTGTCAGCAGATATTTCTCCATCATGCAACCGCCGCGAATATATTTAGATGTCACGCATCGCATGCAATGGACACATCTGTCAGGATTGATATAATATCCATCTGCTCGCACAGAAATAGCGCCCGCTTGGCAGACCGACTCACATTTCAGGCACTTGCGGCAAGCATTATATTTACGTACCTGGTACGCAACCTTGGCCTGCAAGTCTTCATGGGACGCTACATTCATCGTCCGAATCTTAACCGCGTAGTCGTAGCCATCTTGTGAGAATGGCTGAATAGATAAAATGGGCACCTTGCTTCTGGCATCTAAGATGATAGTTTCATGAATCAGCTTTCTTCCAAGCTCTGGCGCTAAGATGCCAAAAGGAACCAGCATATTTAAAAAGTCTTCCGTAAACGGTCGAACCAGCTTGTAAATTTTAGCGTGTTCCTCCGCCGTGCAATTTGTGAATTTGATTTTTACATCTTCTGCGGAACGTAGCCCATTGCCGCCCTGGCGAGCCTTCCATTTGCCGGAATCCACATATTCCTCTGCATCGGGCTTTCCAATCTTTTGGGCAAATTGAATCAAAAAATCTCTCCATTGGGTCGACTTTTCAGGCATATAGATTTGCGAAAAGAATTGCGCCCGCAAATTATTATTGGGACAAAGCCAGCAGCCTACGCGATCATATCCCAGACGATAGGCGTCATTGAAATCAACGTTCTCCCCAAGAAGATAGAGCCAGATATCCAAATCCTTCCAGAAGAAAATAGGCGATGCCACTGCCTGCTTCTGTATCTTCATGTGACTGGAAGAATCTTCGAGCCGGCGATACTTGCTTCGGCTGACAGACTCTACTTTTCGGATACCGTAAAAGGTCAGCATCTTTTTGTTTCGATATAGCCGGTTTAAGATACGGGTGATGGGTCCTGTCTTGAACATAAAGCAGCACCACCGCATCATTCTCGCCGGAGGCCCGATGTCCGAAGCCACTTCCATGAAATCCTGCTCATTATTTCGTGCTACTTTGAAAATGGCATCGGGGTGATTCTCGCGATACCGTTTGGCGTAAGCCAACGTCGTGGGAAACTCAAGGGTCGTATCTCCAAAGATATGCACCAGGCTTGGATTTCCTAAGGCTTTGGTTACAATATCCGCCGTTACCGTGGAATCCTTACCTCCCGAAAAAGAAAGGACAATATCCTCTTCGCTGTACTTTTTGACGGCAGAATGGATAAAGCGGGAAGCCTCGTCTTTAATAGAATCCAGCCGCAACCGATTGGCCAGCACAAACCGATCTATCACTTCCCGGAAAATTGCATCGGCTCGATCATGCTGTTCTTTATATGCATCCGAATTTTTATCGGAATATTTTCTGAGTTCCTCACCCAAAGCCTTTGCATCAGTTGTCCGGTATCGCACATTGCTGATAGTGTACGTTTTCCCGTCTACATAGTAGCGATTATTTTCTGCCCACACGGAACGATTCACCCAGGTGTACGGCGCAAATCCCAAAAGGAGCTCTACCAGCAATCGCTCTTCCGGAAATACCGGACGTAAATCCTGGCTAAGATAGCTAAGGTTTCTATTGCACAATGGACAATGGAGCGTATCAAGACTGTCTCTCTTTACAATCACCGGAATCCGGCAATGACCACACCAGTGAATTTCTTTCTGTTCTTCTGCTTCTGTTATAGCGCCGCATGTGGGGCAAACTTTTTCCGTAGTTTCGATGCCACAAATCTTACACCACATAGGCATCTCCCCCTACAAGCACGCAAAAAGCCTCCTTGCAAAAGCCAAGGCTCTTGCAAAGAGGCATCTTAAAGCAGGAGGAGTTTAATTGTCTACCCCCCCGGTTTATTTGGTTGCTAATTCTATATATAAAAGCGATGGAAGAACTCTGTTTTTTCATTTCATCAAAAAAAGAAAATGTAGTCATCTCTTCCGCCTCCTAATCATATAATTCTCATTATTGTATCACGTTTCGGCATGGAATGGGTGATATTTTGACAAGTTTTTGTAACTAGTCCTCCCCTACACCATTGCCAGCGTGAAAGCATTATATCAAAAGGAATCGTCAAGTAGTGGCGCAGAGAATGGGATAAGAAAAAATTTTTGCGGTTTAGTGATTAGTAATCCGTGGTCAGTGATCAGGACGTGATGATCATCTGAGGCAGCTGAGAAGATTTCCGCTATGGAAAATAGATTCCTTGACTTCGCTTGAAAGGGCGAGAGCCGGAAAGAAAAAGTGGAAAATAGTGGATTTCTAAAATGATATGAAAAAATTTTTCTTATATTTTTCTCGAATTTTCAGCCTCTCCTTTCAGACAATCCTATGACTCTAAATTTCCGGTGAAAATAAGAGGTTCAACCAGTGGTATACAATGTAAAGTATAATTGACAATCCAATCTATATTTATGGGCTTGCAAAAATATTGTATAGTGGTATAATCATTCACCTTATATAAGCACAATATGTACCCGTAGTACATGACATGCTAGGGTTTTTATGCTATAGACAAGAAATACTATTTCATGTAGAATAAAGTCATGAGGTTCAAGTGCGTGTGTGCACCAGTCTCTAGGCAGTGATTCCGATTCCAGATATCTTTAAGCGCTTATGAATCAATACGGAAGGCTGACCCACAGAGATGGAAGATCTTACGAGCTTGAATCGCATCGGGCAGGCGGAAGGAATTGTTGGCCCTTTTCCCAAGGCCTGCCAAGGGTCAATATGCTTCAAAAAAATATCCGGGTCTACAGACCATCCTACTTCCCTGCTACCCGTCGATTGCGAGCCCCGACGATAGCTCAAGCCGCCGTACTTCGGTACACCAGCGATCACCGACACCGATTCCGAGTTCCCTCTC
>CAVHZP010000125.1:0-5951 GCA_963640485.1 bacterium
AAAAAAGAAATCGGAAGGAGAAACGGAATGAAAAGAAAAAGCATGAAAAAGGGAATGCTGCGGACAGCGGTAGCGCTGACGCTTCTAGGGAGCGTCTTGGCAGTTCCGGCAGAGAGTGAAGCCGTTGAGCCGCAGAGAGCAGAGGATAAGACGTTTGGTTTCAAAAATTCATTTGATTGGACGGACGCCTCGAGTTTCAATACCGATTATGCTATAGGTATCGGGCAGGCGGATCAAATGTTCATGGAGTTTTGGATTCATTTAGATGATAGTTTTTATGCGTACAATGTTTCCTCCGGGAAAAAATTAATCACCCATTTTTACGGAAACAATGGGTATCAGGCTAGGTTCGGAAATAGCGGCATCTACTTCTATTGGAACTTAGCAGGGTCGCGCGTAATAAAAGCTGCGGAAATACAGGGAAAGGGAGTAAGCTTGAACACTGAGCGAGAGCATCAGGTATCGATTGACTATCCAGATGACTATAATTGCAATGTGTACTATACCGTCAAAGATCCTTCCAAATCCTATATAGACTTTGATGCCAGCGGCATTGAGTGGAAAAAGGACGAGACGCTTCTTAGCTTGGATCGCAAATTTGATTTCGGTACGAACGGCTTTTCCATCAATTTTGATTCTTTGAAAATAAGCAACCCGGGAGATGTCAAGATTGGGGATAGCATGGTGCTCTTCGATTCTGCCGGATATTATGACCCCGTGACATTCAGAGAAAAAATACAATCGGGTTTATATAAGGAGAAGGATGTAGAATACAAGTTCAATCCCACCGAGTTGATTACGGCCACCGGCGTGTTTAAGACGATGACCGGCCTGACGACATCGACGGGGGATGCGGCAATGACCCTGAACGTAAAAAGTAATACCCTGAAGACTTTGGATGTGGATTTGTCCAAGATTGGAAAGGATACGTCGGTGTATAAAGGACCGGAGACTGAATGGTCTCAGGATTATTCCGCGAATCCATTGACCATTACGACCAGTGGCAGCATTAATGGTGCGAATATCAAACCCAAGTCAAAGATGACACTGGTGCAGCTTCAGGGCAAGCAGGGCAATAAAATTACCACACAGTATGAAGGGAAGACCATTGCATTAAGCGCCGAATCCTATGGCTACAAGGACGTTTTCAAGTACACCGGTTCAAAGAATTTGGATGCCGTGAAATTTACCGATACCTCTACCGGCGGTGTGGCGGTCAGTGGTACGAGCGCGGACAACTTGAGCGTGGAAATAGTGCCGACTGAAGCTTTCGCTACGAATCCCAACTATATTTATAATTTGTACTATACCGTCGGGGCTAAAGAAATAACGGGCATAGGCTCGTCTGCTGACGGCATCGATCTGTCGAATCATGACGGCGGCTTTGTGGCGGACAGCGGATATACGTTTAATAAGATGATCGTGCTGGATCTTAGTGATCCAAATTTGAGGTTTATCAATTCGGAGAAGGCTAATGGGACCTTTACGCTGCTGGATTTGACCAATGCCCCTGGATGGAAAGGGTGTCTTTATGTCAAAAATGGAGGGGACTCGAATTTAACGTCCGCGACCATGACCAGTGCTGAATATACAGTGCTTCCTGAAACGAATGGTGTGACTGCTTTCGGGACGAAGGACATCACATTTAGTGTAGACCAGAAAACCCTGAAAAAGATTGATGTTACTGCCTCTGAAGGGGAGACTTCCCGGATCCAATTGGTCGCTGTGGACGTGACGAAATTGGATTCGGCACCCACCATCAGTAATTTGAAGAAAAATGGCATCATCGATGCTTCCAATCTTTCCCTAACCGGCATTTCGTCCCTGCAAGCGGCAGCCAATTACACGGATCCGCTGACGATTGCCACAGTGGCAACCGGTGAAACAAATAAATTCACAAATTGGACGTTGAATGCGACCGGAGAAAAGGAATACACCGTCTACGATGAAAATGGCATTACCGGAATCATGGCGGGGACTTTAAACACCACAGACGGAAAGATCAGTCTCTCCACCGATGGACTCAAGTCCATTGCCTTTGGCACCATTGACGGGGGGAACGGCTGGGATAGCCTTAAACCGGTGGTGTCGCTTACCGGCGGGAAGCTGGGCACCGTGGATTTGTCGAATCTGGCCTTTAACAATAAGTTAGGCACCGGGTTCCAGTTCCTCTTGCATACAAGTGGGCTGACCGGCGATGTCAAGCTGGAGACCGGGGACAAATGGACAGCGAATACGAAAATCACCGACAGTTCCACCACTACCTATCACTCCGCATGGACGAAGGAAAATGAACGCGTAACCGGGGCAGGCATGATCCTTTCCGTGAATCGGGCAGATCAGATTGCTGCATTAAAAGAGGGAGATGATTTCAATGTGGTCTACACAGCGAACAAGGGATTTGCTACCGGATTTTCTCTCGGCGATGGAATCATCTGGAAAAAAGACGAGGATGGCAAGAGCTACGGTTTCAAGCTTACGGAACGTTATGATTTCTCCACTTTGTCGGATAAAGCGATCACATTCGATGCAAGCAATCCCTATGCGCTCATTGCCAACCCCGCTCAAGTCGGCGAAGGGGAGACCATGACCTTCTTCGATGCCGGAACGTATATGACCGATGAAGAATGGAAATCCAAAGTATATATCGCTGCAGACAAAGGACAAAGCGAGGCGACTACTCAAATTCAGGATCACGCTGTGACTCTTGAAGGAAGGGTCAATCTGGAAATCAGTAAAGACGACAAAAAACATACTGTCACCGGGACAATTACCGATGAGTATCTGAGCTCCGTCGACATTAATCTTTCACAAATCGGAAAAGAAGAAACCGATACGAATAATGAATGGAAAAATGGCCAGACCCTATACAGCCAGACGGCCAGCAAGCAGGATTATAGCAAAGAGAATACATCTATCACCGTAGCCGGTAGTCTTTTTGGCGGCACCACCGATGAGAGCGTGAAGACCGGTGAATCCATGACGCTGGTGCATATCGAAGGGACGAATGCAGGGGCCGATGGAAGCATCACTGCATTTGATACAACGAAAGAGGTTGCTTTTGCCGATACCGCTGCCAATGGCATTATCGCCACAGGGCATCATGAAGATACGCTCATAAGCACCGCGGATAAGACGAAAGACACCTATGATCTCACCTATACCGTGGGCAAGAAAACGGTCAAGGCTTTTAGCACGAATAACCTGGACCTGACGGCAGACGCTTTCAAGGCGGGAGATCAGTATACGATCGGAGATACAGATTTCACGGTGAATGTGAATGATATCGTCATCGGTAAGACGGGAGACGGGAAGGATACAGCAATCATCGATTTTTCTGCTGATGAAGGCAAGGGAAATTTCAAATTATCCGGCGATACAGTCACCGTGGATGGATCGCAGGCGAAGAGCAATATCACCTATACCGAAACTGATGCAGAGGCAGTGAATGGCGTAAAAGCCAGCGGAAACCAGGATCGAACTTTCTCTACCGATGGGAAAAAGGTCTATCTGGATTCTGTTGACAAAGATACCAGTGGCGTAACCATCGGCGCTGTGGATCTGTCCAACGCTGTCCGCAGCTTTAATGATCTCAAGGACACGGGCACCATCGATGCAACCGGCGCGTCTTATCGGTATTCTGAAAACAAAGGGATCGCAGATGTCACCGGCCAAACTATCCGGGTCGTGGAGGCCACAGGGACGAATAAATTCGATAGCGGCTGGACCGGACTGCCGGAGGGCGCAACATCGACTATTTCCGTGATCCAGGACACCGGCATCAGCGCGGTGGTGAAAGGGACATATGATGTTTCCGATGGAAATATCAATCTCAAAACCAATGGGCTTGCGTCCCTGACATTCGGAAAAGATGTGGCATGGAGCAACGATGCGACCGCTGTATCCCTTTCCGGGCAGGATGTGGAAGCTGTCGATTTCTCTGCTATTTCCTTCGCTGACACGGAAACCAAGAAAAACGAAACCATGCATCTTTTGAGCGCAAAAGGTATGTCGAACGGATCTGTATCTTCCACCGCTCCTTCGGCTTCGAATGGTTGGACAAAGAGAGCTGGAGAAACTGGGACCACCTATTACGACAAAGACGCAGACAAACGTACCCATGATGATGCGGACGATCTCAAAGGCTATGGCATGACGCTGACCGTTGACCGCGGCGATCGGATCACCGAAAAGACCGAGACGGTGGATGGAAAGACGAATTACACGCTGGACTACACCCGCGGCCAGGGCTATGTGACGGGCATGACTGGTGACATCACCTGGACGAACGGAGAAACGGCGATTACGCTGGATGAAGACTATGATTTCTCTACTTTGAGCGAAAAGATTTCCTTCGACGGTAACCTGATTTCCAATAAGGACAAGATGTCCGCCGGTGATACCATGACATTCTTCGATGCCAATGGCCATATGTCGGAATCCGATTGGGCAAACAAAATCAGCGTGGCGGATGTTTCCCTGTCGAAAGAGACATACACCGAAACCAAGAAAGCAGTGACCGTCACCGGTAGCGCCAATCTGGAAGTCACAAAGACTGACGACATGAAAGTCAATGCCCACGTGACTGACTCGTATCTGAGCGCTATTACCGTGGATCTTGCCAAGATTGGCAAAGAGGAGACCACAGAGAAAAACAAGTGGGAAGCTGATGGCACGATCTACAGCAATACGGAGAACAAGCAGGATTACAGCGGGACCACGGTCCATGTATCGGGAAATCTTTTCGACGGCGAGACCAATGAGACCGTGCAAGCCGGAGACAAGATGACCCTGGTGCATATCGAAGGCGCCAATGCAGGTAGCGGAAAGATCGCGACATCGGTTGCCGATGCCACTACGGGAGCTGACAACACGTTCACGAAGACCGTTAATTTCAGAGATACCACAGAAACCGGCATTATCACCACGGGCTCTCATGTAGATACGATCGAAGCGACTGCGAAACCGGCCAATGATGCGGCAGACCAGACCAAAGGCACCTATGATCTCACGTATACCGTCGGAAAGAAAACAATCACCGGCGTCGCAGGGGGAAGCGTGGATTTGTCGAAAGTACCGGACGCAACGAATGAGACGAACGTGGTGAGAAACGCTTTGATGGCAGTGAATGAGGAGGAAGATACCGAATACACCCTGTCCGGTGAAATTCTCATTGATGTAGACACTATCAAAATCACCGATATCGGAGACGGTAAAAAGAAGGATCTTCTTGATTTCCGGAACGATACCAGCGATGGATATTTCAAGATCGCCGATGCGGATGAAGAGGGCAACGGGGAGAGCAGCAAGTACAGTGAGGTTTCCTATGCCGAAGAGGAGGAAACGAACGGCATTCGGGCGGCAGGAACCCAGAGACGCCAATTCTCCGTCTCCAACAACGGGAAGACATTTTCTCTTGACTCTGCGAGCCAGGATGTGGACCAGGTCTTCGTCGGCATGGTCGATTACAAGGAAAATATCCGAACCTTCGATAACCTCACAGAAAAAGGCAAAGTTTCCACCAGTGACTACGTCATTTTGGACAATCTGGCGCTGACGAAAGACTGGGGGACGAATTTCACTCTCGCCATCGCCAAAGCGGATGCGGATAAGGGAACCTATGATTTCTCCGGCTGGACGCTTCCTGATAAGGAAGAAGATGTTTACTGCCGCCAGGAAACCGGTGTCGTTGGTATCATGACCGGTACATACAATGTTGGCACGACAGGTGATGAAAAAGGCAACCTTATGATGCAGATGAATGGCATCAAAGAAATCTATTTCTCTGACGGCGTGAAGTGGAGAACCGGCAGCGCAGTGCTTGACTTCGTGGGCTCCGGCGTGGATTTCACCAATAAGAAAATCGACGCCTCTAAGATTTCCTTCGATGCAGATAGCGTGAAGAGCCTCGTTACCACCGATGGCGCATACCGCATGGTCCTGATCAATAC
>CAVHZP010000126.1:0-5921 GCA_963640485.1 bacterium
TTTCCCAAAGATCAGAAATAAGCTGTCTCTTTCTCTCTTGCTCCTTTTGCAAATAATCAGTCCGGCAATCATTCCAACCTCTTTCGTATATGCCCACACTCAAGTTACACATGCTGCCCACCGTTCCTTCAAAGTCCCATTTCCTTTACCAGAAGGCGAACTTCCTCTTCTGGACACTCTAAGAACTGTGCTATCTCCGGGATATCCATATGCATTTTCAAAAGCTTAGAAATAAACATTCTTTTTTTATCTTGCTCCTTTTGCAAATACTCAGTCCGACAAGCATCCCGGCAATCATTCCAACCTCTTTCGTATATGCCTACGCTCAAGTTACACATGGTATCCACCATCCCTTCAAAGTCCCATTTCCTTTACCAGCAGGCGAACTTCCTCTTCTGGACACTCTAAGAACTGCGCCATCTCCGGGATATCCATATGCATTTTCAAAAGCTTGGAAATAAACAATTTTTTCCTCTCTTGTTCCTTTTGCAAATAATCAGTCCGACAAGCATTCCAAGCCTTGTCCCAAATCTCATTGCAAGCATCATTCCAACCCTTTTCATATACGCCCACACTCAAGTTACACATGGTATCCACCATCCCTTCTTCGTTCTGATTTAAATCAATGAGATAATTTTCTTTCAATTTACTCATCTTGGTTTTTGCATCATCCGGAGATTTGAAAAGTTCGCTCAAAAGATTCAGCAATCGATTCCCCAGCTCCCGCTTTCCATCGCCTATGTAGACCATCACCACCTGCAGCAGGTCGTAGGTCACCTCGGGGACGCCGTAGTCGCCGAATTCCGGTTTCTCTTCCATACGGTAGCGGGTGATGCCGCTTCTGCCATCAGGCGTATTCATGCAAAGCCAGATGCTATAGACCTTCTTCACCTTCTCGTAGTGGGCCTGCTCAAAGTCCACGGTATACTGAGAAGAAATCAAACGACTGCAATAATACACCGCCCGTTTCAAAAGCGGATAAGCAAGACGCGTATCTTTCTGCGCCTCCACATTGATGATGAGTTCCAGCGGCTCATCGTCCGGTGTGATAGCGCGGAAACGAATATCAAAAGTCACCTTGCCTTCCGTCACCAGCGCGTCTTCCGTATTCTCTCCGCGGATACGGGAGGCGGCATTGGTTTCATCCGGCAGTACCGGCGTCAGCGCCACCTCCGGCGTGCCCTGGATATACCGGTCGCGGATATCAGGGATTTCGCTGTCCTTGAATTCCTCTACGCAGTATTTCAAAATCCAAGCCAATATCTTTCGGCTCGCCAGCAGCTTCTTCGCCACCCGGTCATACTCCGGATTCTTTCCCGCCAGGTAGAAATCATCTACATTCATTCGTGTATCCATCGCCCGCCTCCTCTCTACCTGTATTATACTCAACTCGCAAGGAAAAAGAAATCACTTCGCCCTATAATACCGAGTCCCCTTCCCTTTCCCCTCTTTCTTGATTTCGCCCAAGGAAATCAGATCCCTAAAAGCTTTCTCTATAGAGCTATCGCTCAGCGTTGGGCAAAGTTCCCGGATATCCTGTTTATGGAAACGACCGATTTTATTCATACTTGCCCGTCTCACCATTTCAAGAGCGGAAAGCTTGGTTTCGATGAGAACAAAACGCTCCTCAAAATCTTTGTAAGCGGCGAGAATCGTTCCCAGCAGATATTTGATAAAAGGTACCGCATCTTCCGTCCCCTGGTGCCATCCATGCTGCGATGCGGAAAGTGCGCTGTAATACAGATCTTTATGCTTTGCAATTTTGGCTTCCAGGGAAATATATTTTCCTACATAAAAGCCATTCCTATATAGAAGCAAAGTAGTGAGCAACCGGCTCATTCTACCATTGCCATCATTGAAAGGGTGGATACACAAGAAATCATGAATGAAGACCGCAATAGCAATGAGCGGCTCCACCTCCATATTTCCGATCACCCGGTTATACTCCTCACAAATGGCCTCCAAAGCGCCCGGCGTTTCAAAAGGGGAGAGCGGCGTAAATAGCGTTTCTGTATGACCATCCGGATAGGTGGCGCTGATATAATTTTGTACATTCTTTGTTCTGCCACCCATGGGATTATTCATGTGGCTATATAAAATCTTGTGAAGCTGCAAAATATAATTTCGAGAAATCGGTATAGCATCAAAACTTTCGTGAATGATCGTCAGCACATCACGATAGCCGGCAATTTCCTGCTCATCTCGATTCCTGGGCGTGGTCTTTTCCTCTACCAGTTGCTTGATACGCGTGCTGGTCGTGATGATCCCCTCGATGGCATTCGATGCTTCGGTACTTTGTACTTTGGCAATTTCAACCAGCTTTTCCAATTCCTGCGGGCTTTGTTTCAGATACAGTTCCTGCTTACCTGCTTCCTTATATATAGCCGCAATCAGTCCCAGCATATCAGAATCCCATTTTTGATTTTTGATTTCAGAGTAATTGAACGTTCTCATTCCCTTATCTCACTCCCCTTTCCCTTAAAATATAGCTCAAAATAAGGGAAAGAGCAATGGGTTAAGGGATAAGGCTGGAGATTTTGTAGTCAGTAGTCGGTAGTCGAGATGCGTTTGGCTTTTGGCGAGAGCTTTTTCGTTTTCCGCTATTGCTGTTGGATCTATTCACCGATAGCCGTAAACGGAAAAATTCTCGTCCAAAACTAAGGAAACACTGATTACTGACCACTCATTCTCCATCTCTCTCATCCGCTATAACCGCCAGTGGCCTCCCATCCACAACCGCCGCCCCCAAAACTACTAGCACTTCCCGTTTCTACACATGAAAAAAGGAAATCCCGCAAAACGGGATTTCCTTTTTATAGGTTTGTGAGCTAAATCTAATTTCAGAAATTAGAATTTGTAGTTCAGGGAAACGGTCCAGGAGTCATCTACATCTGCATCTTTGCCCTTGTATTCGCCATCAGCGGAGAATGCGTATTCAGCATGGAGCTGTACGTTCTTCTGGAGGGTTACGTTAGCGATAGCATTCCAGTAAGTAACGTTATCATTCTTTGGCAGTGTTGCGATAACGTCGGTCTGCAGGCCGGTGCCGCCGAAGTATACGCCTTTATCAATGTCGTTGTATGCTACTGCCAGATCCCAGGTGCCTGGTTTCTTCCAGTCAGCTTTGCCATAGGAGAGGCCAGCGTTCCAAGCGGTGTCATTGTCACCAGCGGTGGTGTTCTTGTAGTATTCACCGAATACGTTGAATTTCTGAACCGGTACATTCAGACCGAAGCCATAAACTTCAGTGTTGTTACCTTCTTCCTTAACGGCCAGGTAGTTAGCGTCCAGTTTTGCTACGCCGAAGTCATAAGCGCCCTGTGCGAAGTAGAAATCTTTGCTCACAATGGTAGCAGAAGTATTCAGCTGGCCAAAGCCGGTAGCCAGAGCCAGTTTGCCATGGTTGTAGGAAACCTGAGCGCCATCGTAGCCGTTAGCATCGCCATAGAGCCAGCCGCCCTGGTTGCCGAATACGATTGGCTGACGGCCCAGACGTACTGCTACGTCTTTGCCGAAGTTGTGGTTTACGAAGAGCTGCTGCATGTAAACGTTCTTGCCGCTGTCATCACCTTTGAAGTTCATGTCATAAGCGAGTTTACCGTTTACGTAGGTGGATTCATTGACCTGGCCTTTAACATTGATTCTCATACGGCCGTTCCAAGCATCTTCGCCTGTGCCGTTATCTTTAGTCTGATAACGCATACGAGCGTCGCCGGACCAGTAGAGGTTGCCGACTTTCTTTTCCAGGTTGGAAACGCGAACGCCCAGGTTTGCCAGTTCGTCAGCGAATTCAGCAGCCAGTTTGTTCAGGGTAGCGGTCTGTTCAGCGTTCAGCTGATCTTCTTTAGCCATGAGGCGAGCTACGATCTGAGCCAGTTCATATCTGGTCATGTTTCTTTCGCCTTTGAAGGTGCCATCCGGATAGCCTTCAACGACGCCCTGTACGGACAGGTCGGAAACTGCCTGGTAAGCCCAGTCTTCAGAGGATACATCGGAGAATGGATTTGCTGCGTAAGCGGATACGCCAGCGGTGAGTGCTGCTACTGCAGCCAGTGCGAGGATCTTTTTCATTGTTATGATCTCCCTTTGAAAAAAATAGTTGCTTCTTTCCTTCAAAGTCCGCTTCCGTGAAAAATCCTGCGCGAGTGACCGTGTTTCCTCTGCTATTTCCACTTCTGCTTCCTTTGGGACAAGAGTCCAGAAGCTTAGACTGATGTCTAAGGGTAGGATACCACATCCTTGACCTTCGTTCAACAATGACTAGATTATATTATTGCGGTCATTCTAGTCATAGGTTTTAATATTTCATTATCTCTTTTTAATCTTATTTTACAGTAAGTGCACAGCGCTCCCCGCTGCTGCCTAAGAAAATTGGGGGCTGGTCATTATTAGAATCATCTATAGTGAGGCGAATTGTCTATTTATGGGTATAGAAGGGTTCTATAGCGTGGGAGAGGGACTGGTTTAGGGATAAGGGATAGGGGATAAGGGATAAGGCGCATTTGGCGGCGGAGACAGCGAGCATGCTTGGGGCTAGGGAATTAGTAGTCGGTGGTCAGTAGTCGGTAGTCGGGACGCAGGTTCTCAATGCTTTACGCTATCGGTTTAGTAGTCAGTAATCAGTAATTAGTAGTCAGGGCGCGTTTGGCTTTCAGTGAAAGTTTTTTCTTTTTCCGCTATCGGTTATAGATCCTTCGGCTTTGCTCAGGATGACGAGGCGAGGAAACTGTTGTGTCGGTGGGCATGCTTAGGGCTAAGTAATTAGTAGTCGGTAGTCAGTAGTCGGTAGTCAGGACGCGTTTGGCTTTTGGTGAAAGTTTTTCCTTTTTCCGCTATCGGTTATAGATCCTTCGGCTTTGCTCAGGATGACGGGGCGGGAACGTTTCATTCTGGTGTTTTGTGGTCGTTGAGCAGGGAGAGAATCGTCATTAGCGTCCTCTACCAGGAAGAGTAATTGCTTGCAAACGCAAGCAATCGTTCCTATAATGAAGGAAAGGAGGTTGATAGTATGGCTAACACAAGCGCAGTATACGCTCGCATTGATCAGCAGTTAAAAATGAATGCCGAGGAAGTCCTTGCTAATCTTGGTATTTCTCCTTCAAGTGCTATCCAAATGTTTTACACCCAAATTGTGCGTCACCAGGGAATCCCTTTCGAATTGCGTCTTCGTCCAAAGCCGCTGTTCCTGGATGATATGACGCAAGAAGAGCTGGAAATAGAATTAGAAAAAGGAATCGCAGACATAAAAGCAGGCAGATGCTATACAGCAGCGGAAGTAAATCGAAAATTAGCTGAGGAGCTAGGGATATGAATCTCTACACAGTGTATTATTCTGATACCGCTTACAAGGATCTTTATGCCATCTATTATTACATTATGGATGAGCTGAAAGCTCCCCTGGCTGCCAAAAATCAAATCCGCCGCATTCGCGATGCTGTCCAAAGATTAGAGTCTTTTCCTCAAAAGCATGAGCTGATTCCTTGGGCTTCAGGCAATTTGCAAGGACTCCGAAAACTTCCCGTTGATAATTATCTGATATTTTATCTCGTACAGGAGGAAAACTCTTCTGTTCAAATCGTCCGTATCATCTATGGCGGAAGAAATCTCAAAAAACAATTTGACCATTGAAACAAAATAAAAACTGAGGAACTGTTTACGTTTCCTCAGCTTTTATTTTGTTTCAATGTAAGAAGGCAAGCCAGCCGATAGCCAAAAGAGCAGCCAGCGGTTTTGTAGTCGGTGGTCAGGGCGCGTTTGGCTTTTGGTGAAAGTTTTTCCCTTTTCCGCTATCGGTTATAGATCCTTCGGCTTCGCTCAGGATGACGGGACGGGAAAGCTGTTGTGTCGGTGGGCATGCTTTGGGCTATTGCTGAGTATGCGCCTTCGGCGCATTCCATCCCGCCCTATTGGGCGGCCCCTTC
>CAVHZP010000127.1:0-1353 GCA_963640485.1 bacterium
GCCCGCTGCCTCAAGTGCCAAACGCGTCCCTATCCCTTATCCCCTATCCCTTATCCCTTATCCCTTCCTGTCCACTGATTGTTAAACCCCTACCCTTATCCCCTCTATGCCACCCCTCATAAAAAACTTCTATATCATTCTTCTAAAATTTAGGAAAATCAAGTTATAGTATTTAGCAATAAATAACAAGAAAATAAACTACCATGGATACAAATGTCCCCCTCTGTATGAATATACATAGAGGTTTGACTATATATCCAGGGGGGGTAGTATCTATGGTAGGGAATCAGAACGTATTTCCGGCGTTGAGAGTTGATATTTCTATTTTTGGTATACATATAAAGAAAGAGGGGTTTTTATGAAGAAATCTAAAAAATATGCAGCGCTGATGGCGGCTGCGATGCTGTTGTCCGGTACGCAGCTGGCGGGTGCGACAACGACCTATCTCGGTTCCGGTTATGGAAAAGACTATACGATTAAAGACACTGTCTGTGAAAATAACAGCAACACCGGTGATGGGAAAGTAGGCGTATACTACGTATATACAAATGGCGATTATACTGGTGATGCTCAATCCATAAATAAGGCTACATTCGAAAATGTGACATTTGAAAATAATAGTGTAACCGGGACGGGGACGAAGGCGGATACCGGTTCTTCCTCTGCCGGCGCGGCTGTATTCGTTAAAGGTTCGGATGTTACTTTTAATGATGTAGAATTTACCAATAATACGGTATCTAGTGAGACGGGCGCTTTGACTATGGGCGGCGCTGTGTATGCTGACGGCGTAAGAAATAAGCATAACTATGATGCTACGGTAACCTTTAATGTATCAAAGGATATGACCTATAGCGGAAATACAGTTTCCGGCTATACCGAAAGCGCTGCTGATACCTGGGGTAGCGTTGCGGTCACCAGTGGTGGTTTCCTGTATCTGGACCGCGGGGCTACGGCGAATTTCAATATCGCAGATGGGGCGACTCTGACCATCGGCGAAAAAGGCGCAGATGCAAATGCTTACACCGACAGTATCGCCAGCTCTATTAAGATGAAAGGCCAGACGTACTCGGAAAATACCATCAATAAAACCGGCACCGGCACATTGACGGTGAATGGGGAAATGAAAGATTACCATGGTGACCTGAATGTCAAGGAAGGCACCATGAATATCAACTCCAGCCTGGCGTCTGACAGCATTGTCTCCGTATCCAGCGGCGCGACTTTGAATCTGAAGAAATTGGCACTCAATACTTCGGCAGAGAAAATCCAGTCGGTAGTGAAGCCGGACGGTACAGGAACGACAGAAGAGATAACCACGCCGGAAAAGAGCGGCGCTCTCGTTGTCGATGCCGG
>CAVHZP010000127.1:2146-5832 GCA_963640485.1 bacterium
GCCAACACCCATAACATTTCTGATGTAGGCACTTTGTCTGCGAAGACGATCAATGCCACCAGCGGTACGTTTACCGACTTGACTGCTGACACCATCAAGCTTGGTGGCGTGGATTTGCAGAAGACCCTGGACAGCAAGGCGAATGTGAACGCTTCCAACATTGGTGCCAATCTGCATGTAGGCGCTGATGGGGTAACTCCTGCTACAGACGAAGAGAAGCAGGCCAATCTGAATGCCTGGGGCGCGGCTCTCGGTACCGGCAAGATCGCTAGTGGTCTTGATGAATATAACGTAAAAATCGATACGGACGGCTCTGCGCAGCTGGTGACCGGCAAGACTGTGTATGACGAACTGCGCCCGACCGATGGCACTTATGTAAAGAAAGCCTACACTACGGCGGTAAATCTGGAAAATCTGGACAGTGAGGTTGAAAAGCTTACGCGCCTGGCTAACCTGGACACAGAAGGCGAGAATGTGATTAAGGCCCTCGCTAAAGACGTCGCCAAAAGTAGCGTCAAAGTCGAAGCAGGGACCAATGTATCTATTGATGACACAACTACTGGCGTTTATCAGGTAAATGTGGCTGCCAATGGCTCGATTGATAGCGGTAACACAGGGCTCGTCTCCGGCGGTACGGTGTATAGTGCATTGGCTGGTAAAGCCAATATTTCCCTGGATAACGTCAACGATGACGGCTGGAATCGGGTGAAGGGCTATGCCCGGACCGAAGCCCGGGACGCAGTGAAAGTGTCTGCGGCTGCTTCGGGGACTGGCATCAGTGTTAATGAGAATAAAAACACAGAGAATCAGACCACTTGGGAGATTTCTCTCAATACGGGTGAGATCGCCAGCGCGATCAGCGGTACTATCGCCAGCGCTATCAGCACTACTAGCGTGTCACCAGACGAGAGCAAGCTCGTCACCAGTGGAGCGGTGTACAGCGAACTGCGCCCGACTGGTGCGGAAAATAAATATGCAACGGCCTCTAGAACCACAGGAGAGAGCTTGGACGCACTGGATGAACAGATGCGGAGCAATGTTAGTGCTATTTCCACAAACGCCACTAATATTGGCACCAATGCCACTAATATTAGCACCAATGCCGAGAATCACAGTGCCATGAAGAACCTGAATGATGATGGTAAGGCGGTAATTCGGGGCCTGGCTTCGGAGGCGGTCACTGTAGAAGGTAGTGGCAATGTATCAGTTAGTGGAGGAACTGTTGACACCGAAACCGGCAAAAAGAAATATACCATCAGTGTAACAACCGGTGATGTCGGAAGTAACGCTCTCGTTACCGGTACTACTGTGGAATCGGCTATCAGCAGTGCGATCGTCAAGAGTGAAGGTAAGACTACTGAGGCGCTGGAGACGAAAGCGAACCTGGATGCGTCTAACATCGGCAATAACATCAAAAAAGATAAAGATAAAGACGCAGAAGATAACGAAGACTTAGCAACCGAACTAGCGGCGGCGAGGAAAGCGAGTCGTGAGGCCTGGGGCGCGGCGCTGGGAACTACGGACGTGGTTTCCGGTTCCAACCAGCTCATCACCAGCGGCGGGCTGTATAGCGAAGTGCGTCTGACCGGTAGTGGCTATCATTTTGTATCAACATCCAATTCTGCAGCGCAGAACCTGGTAGCATTGGATGGGCAGGTATTCACCAACCAGTCGGATATTTCCGCTCTCAAGAATCTGTCGAACATCAGCACAGCCGCTAAGAAGGTGATCCAGGAGGCCAACCAGCTTGTAGGCGGTAACGACTATATCTCTGTGACGCCGGGTAAAGCGGATGCAGATGGAAACATCACCACCACCATCTCCGTGAAAGTGAACGGGAAAGTTGAAGAGAACAACAACGGCCTCGTCACCGGCGATGCAGTGTATAAAGCCATTGAAACGAGTGAAAAAGGCACTGACGGCAAGCTGGCTGGAAAGGCAAATCTGGATGCTTCCAATATTGGGGATAAGCTCAAAGGCACTGATGGAACAAGCGATGCTAGCGACGCAGACAAGATCAAAAATCTGAACCAGTGGGGCGCGGCTCTGGGCACCGGCAAGGTGGCTAGCGGTACAGCTACTGATGAAGAGGGTAATCGTGTCGAGGATAAATCCGGGCAGCTGGTGACTGGCAAGACCATGTATGATGAACTGCGCCCGACCGATGGCACGTATGTAAAGCAGGACCAGACCACGGCTCAGAATCTGAATGCGCTGGATACCCAGGTGAAGACAAACGCCAAGGACATTGCAGACCTGAAGGATATGTCTAACCTCTCTGACAAAGGTAAGACACAGGTGAAGACCCTTGCGCAGGACGCTGTACAGGTGGTAGGCGACGATGAGACCGGCGTTAAGGTGAACAAAGGTAAGGTAGACGCGAATGGCAATGTCACCTATACAGTTTCCATCAATGCCACTAAGCTCACCGAGAAACTCGGCGATGGCGAGGTAACAGCAGAAAGCAACAAGCTCGTCACCGGCGCTACGGTGTACAACGCTATCCAGAAGGAACTCGGCGAAGCTGAGAAGGGTAATTACATCAATCTCGATAAGGATGCTACGGTCAATAGCAACCTGAAAGCGCTGGATGATGCCATCGGCAAAGAATATGGTTCCACCAATAACATCAAGGAAAAGGATGATGTGAAGACCAGCATCGGCAATCTGGATGCAGCTATCGGCAAGGTATCTGATCTGAAAAACATCAAAGGTTTGCCTAGCGCTGCCATGACCAGCGATGATGATAAGACCACTGTAGTTGGTGCTATACAGAAAGTGGATGAGAGGGTAGGCAATCTGGATCCTGAAGCTGACTACAATTTCCTGGACGCCAACCAATCTATGGCCGGCAACCTGAAAATCATTGACCAGACCTTTGGCGATGTGAAGTCTTTGTATAATGCTGATACAGGTATCAAAGATAAGAATGGCGTGGTCATTACCAAGGCTACATTCAACAAAACCGGCATCACCGGCGTGATGAAGACTATGGATGAAAAGATCGGTGATCTGGATCAGACGAAGGATTACAATGTCATTGACAAGACCAATTCTGTGAATTCGAACCTGACCCTTATCGATACCAAGATCGGCGCCACCAGTGATGGCAATTTCGTTTCCTCTGCAAACAGCATTGGCGCAAACCTGGACGCTCTGGACCAGGGCCTCACGGAACTGGACATGGGTCTCCGTGAACTGGATCGGGGTCTCTCCGAATTGGGCGATCGGGTGAACAAGGTGGGCGCCGGCGCAGCAGCTCTGGCGGCTCTCCATGCGGAAGCGTTCAACCCGGATGATAAGCTGAGCTTCGCTGTGGGCTTCGGTCACTACAAGAATGCGAATGCCAGCGCCATCGGTGCGTTCTACAAGCCAAATGAAGATACTACTTTCTCCATCGGCTCTACCATCGGCAATGGCTCCACTATGGTGAATGCAGGCATTTCCTTCAAGCTGGGCACCTCTTCCCACGTGGAAAAGACCATGGTCGCGAAGGGTGACTATGAGGCCCTGCAGCAGAAGGTGGCCGCTCAGGATGAAAAGATGGCCGCTCAGGATGCGGAAATCGAAGAGCTGAAGAAACAGGTGGCTCTCCTGGTGGCTAAGGGCTAAGGACTTTGGCAGTCGGTAAGAAATGAAAGCAGCAGCGCTGCTCCTCTTTATGGGAGTGGCGCTGCTGCTTTTTT
>CAVHZP010000128.1:0-5800 GCA_963640485.1 bacterium
TTCCGCTATCGGGTTTAGTAGTCAGTAATCAGTGGTCAGTAGTCAGGACGCGTTTGGCTGCTGACCCTTTTGCATTTTTCCGCTATCGGGTTTAGTGAGCAGTAATCAGTGGTCAGTAGTCAGGACGCGTTTAGCTTCTGACCTTTTTGGCATTTTTCCGCTATCGGGTTTAGTGGGATCGCAGGTAATTGCGCCCTGACCACCGATTACTGATTACTGACTACTATTTTCCTAGGGACCCACTGATTAAATCGAAGATTCTGAAATTATACTGGAATTTTTATGCAAGACAAGGAAACGCGTCCGCTATTTTTAAAATTCTGTGCTACTTTCCAATTTGATGCGCGCACCTTTACTCCACTCTCCCGCCTATCTGCAGAGCCAACCTCCACCACTTCGCGGTCCCCCTCCTTCCAAAGGAAGGAAATTAGGCTAGGGAAACGCTGATTAAATCGAAGATTCAGAAATCATAAGAATTTTTATTCATAGCTTCGTCAAGAAAATCCTTAAATAGCTCGCTATTCGCGGATTTCCTTTCCTCGCTCTGAATAAAAATTCAAGAATAATTTCTGAAAACGATTTAATCAGTGTTTCCCATAGAAAAAGCACCGCGGAAAAAATCCCACGGTGCTCTTTCTATAGCCATATTTTCTTACCAGAAATAAATCAGTGCCACAATAGCCACGATGAAGCGGTAGATGGCGAAACCGGTCAGGGTCGAGGTATTCAGGAATTTCAGGAACCACAGAATGGAGGCGTAGGCCACGAAGAAGGCGGTGACGAAGCCCACCAAAAGGATCCCGAAGTCGCCGAATTCCAGGTACTTGATGGTTTTCAGCAAATCATAGAAGCAAGCCAGGAACATGAGCGGCACGGCCATGATGAAGGTGAAGTCGGCGGCTGCTTTTCTGGAAATCCCCAGGAGCAGACTGCCGGCGATGGTGCTGCCACTTCTTGAAAATCCCGGCCACAGGGAAAGACACTGGAAGAGGCCGATTTTCAGCGCCTGTTTCCAGGTGATCTGGTCCACGTCCACCACGGCGAAATGCTTTCTCATTTTTTCCGCCACGATCATGAAGATGCCCCCCAGCACCAGACCTACCACAACAGTCATGGGGCCGAAGAGGGTATTTTTGATGAAATCATGGAAAATGAGCCCCACGAA
This sequence comes from bacterium, assembly GCA_963640485.1. GTDB lineage: Bacteria > Bacillota > Negativicutes > Veillonellales > Dialisteraceae > Dialister. The sequence goes on from CAVHZP010000128.1 coordinate 1,166, forward strand.
ACAAGCAGGGAACATGGCAATGGCCAGGTTCAAAAGGGAAGGACCCCGTTTCCGGAACCAGTGATGGGTATTCAGAATGAAAACAAATTTCTCCCGATACACCACCAGGACGGAAAGGATCGCGCCCAGCTGGATAAATACGTCAAACAAATCGGCCAATACGCCTTCAAAACCCAGCATATGACCCACAATAATCATATGACCTGTAGAGGACACCGGAATGTACTCAGTCAGGCCTTCTACTACACCTACAATAAACGCACAAAAATATTCGTACACCATACCACCTCAAAAATAAAACTCTCTCCTATGGACATAATCTCCGATTATGCCTCTTTCTTGTGCTGCGGATTTTCTGCCACAGCGATGCTATCTACTTTTTTATCTTTCAAGTAGATGATGAACACATTTTCTTCCCCTTTGGAGAAATAAATGGATGCCGTCCGCGGCGCGCCGTCCCGGGTGTCTAGCTCCAGCTTGTCCGGCGCACCGTAGAGGATTTCCGCGGTAGAAGACGCATCCCCCAGCGCCAGCCCCCGCGGTGTCACCATGCGATTGTCCGTCAGGAAGAAGCCGCGAATCCGCTTGTCCTTCGGTGTCATGCGCACGCCATAGCCTTTGTAGTACCACACTTCCTCATCGGGATTGGTGATTTTCTTTTCCCATTCCATGAAGGAATAGGCCTTGAAAGTCTGATGCATGGTAAGGCCGGCAAACGAGAAATCCGCCTCCGGAAGATAGCTCGCTGCGGAAGTTTCTTTTTCCTTAGCGGGGGTGCTTACGAAAGCACGGATAGATTGTACCATGTCTTTGGAAATAGAAAAAGTTAAATTTTCTTCAATTTTTTGGTAGTTGAAATAGAAAATCCCCTTTTCGCCGTCCCAGGAAATCGATGTCGGCCGCCCGTAAGCGCGGAGTACATTCTCCCGCTTGCTACCCACATGGATGCCGCGATAGGTGTCAATGCCCTCTTTCGTGATTTCCCATGCCGTCATGCCCGACGGCGGAAGGTCGCCTAAGGAAATATCTTCTCTGTGGCTGTAGGTATCCAGGAACGCCGGATGCACACGCACCGTGAGATCCTCCCACACGTAAGTGTCTGCGAGACTCCCCCGGCGGATTTCCTTGGCGCTCCCCTTCCACTCTTTTACCGCATCGATGCCACTTCCCATGGAAATATCATGGATCTGGAAATCTTCCTCTGCCAAGGGCTCTGCATTGATGGGAAGGAGTGGTTCCTCCTTCTTCTCCTCTTTTTTCTCTTCCTTTTGCTCTTCTTTCTTCTCTGCGGTCTTTTCTTCTGCCTTTTCTTCCGGCGCCTTTTCCCCAGCGCCTTCCACCTTCGCCGCTTCCGTTTCGGCTGGTTCTTTTGCGCTTTCCGTAACGTCTGCTTTCGGACTTTCTTCTTTTTCCTGCGTCATCGCAGCAGGCGCCTTCTCTTCCGCCCAGGTGGAGAGAGGAAATACTCCCAGTCCCAGGGTCAAAAGGAACGCGGCGTACCATTTATTTTTCATAGTATTCTCCTTGTGAAAGTAGTCGGTGGTCGGTAGTCGGTAATCGGGACGCATTTGATGCTATCGTCATAGCGAGGAGCAACGGAAATCACGCCCTGCCTACTGACCACTGATCACTGATCACTAAACCTCAAAAGTTAATCTCACCCTATCTTACGTATTATGCTGTCCCCTACGGCTATCTGTCAAGGAAAACCAATATAAAAGGCGCAAGATGCAAGACATAGCACGTGCCACGTCTTGCACCTTGCACCCTGAACCATCCTATTAGGGAATCTGCAGGAAATTCTTTATTTCGCGCTTCTCACTTTATGCGCTGCATCATCCGGCCTTACGGCCACCTTCTTCAAAGAAGAAGGCAACACGTATCTCCCGCTACAGCCAAAAGTGATCCCTCATGCCTTATTTCTTATATTTCTCTACAAAACGGCCGATGCGTTTCAGCGCCTCAGCGATGTTTTCACGGCTGGCGGCGTAGGAGATGCGGATGTGGTTCTTGCCCTGGGGGCCGAAGCAGGTGCCCGGGACGACGCCTACTTTTTCTTCTTTCAGCAGGCGGTCGCAGAATTCTTCCTCGTCCATGCCGGTGATGCTGATGTCCGGGAAAATATAGAACGCGCCTTTCGGCTTGAAGACGGTAAGGCCGATGTCTTTGAGGCCCTGGTAGATCATTTCTCTTCTGGCCGCGTATTCTTCGTACATGGCTTTCACGTCATCGTCGCAGGAGCGAAGGGCTTCGAGAGCGCCGTACTGGCTGGTGGTGCTGGCGCAGAGGATTTCGTACTGGTGCACCTTGTAGATTTCCTCCAGTGCTTCTCTGGGCGCGCAAACGTAGCCGATGCGAAGGCCCGTCATGGCGTAGGACTTGGAGAAACCGTTCAGCACGATGGTGCGTTCCTGCATGTCCGGCAGGGAGGCAAAGCAGGTGTGGGTGCCTTCATAGGTGAGGTCACAGTAAATTTCATCAGCGATGACGATGAGGTCATGGGCCTTCGCAAATTCTGCCACCTTCGCCAGGGATTCTTTGTCCATGATGGTGCCGGTGGGATTATTCGGATAGCCGATGAGAATGGCTTTCGTCTTCGGTGTGACTTTCTTTTCCAGTTCCTCTACGGTGAGCTTGAATTCATTCTCTGCATAGGTGGGCACGAGGACCGGTACACCGTGAGCGATGGAAACGCAGGCGGGGTACGCCAGGTACGCCGGGTCTGGGATCAGCACTTCGTCGCCGGGATTGAGGAAGGTGGTCATCACGAGACCGATGGCTTCGGAAACGCCCACTGTCACCATGATTTCGTCCTGCGGATCATAGGTGAGGCCGTATCTTTTCTGGAAGAGTTTCCCGATTTCTTCGCGAAGCTCCAGAATCCCCCAGTTGGAGGTGTAAGAGGTTTCTTTTCTCTCCAAGCTCTCGATGCAAGCGTGGATGACTTTGTCCGGCGCTGCATAGTCCGGCTCGCCGACGCCCAAGGAAATCACGTCTTTCATCGAGCTAGCCAAGTCGAAAAATTTGCGGATACCGGAAAATGGAACCGCCTTCACATCAGCAGCAAATTTATTCTCCCAATTCATAGATTTCTCCTTTTATTCAGCCTGTGCCACTTGCTGGCCCAGTTCTTCACAATTCTTCAGGGACGCTTCATCGGGGTAGCCATAGGCCAATAGCGGCCGGGCAGGAAATTGGGCACCGGCGAAATGAAGCTCATTGTACCAGGCATTCAACCACGCCCCGCGACTCCAACCACAAGAACCGAAGATGCCCATGATTTTTCCCTTGAGGTACGGCTTCAACCGGTCGCAGAAAGGCTTCATCTGCGCCTCTTCGATCACTTCCACGCCCCAGGCAGAGCAGCCCAGGATAATGTGGTGGTAGGTATTTCCAATGACCACCGGATCCACATCGGATACCGGCGCTAAGAGCACCTCGGCTCCCGCCTTCTTCGCCCCCACCGCTACCGCCTCCGCCATGGCTTCCGTATTGCCGGTGGCAGAGAAATAAATGATTGCTACTCGATTTCCCATGATGAACTCCTCTTTGTTTGCGTGGGGAAACGAAGAAAGTTTCGTAGTCGGTAGTCAGTGGTCGGTAGTCGGGGTGCGGGTATCGTAAGTGTGGAGTGTGAAGAGTTGAGAGTGGAGTTGAGGTGCGCCGCATCAAATTATATAAGCGGCGCGAGTCTTAAAATAAGGACCCGCGTACCTGTTTCGGCAATCCGTGAACCGTTGACCGTATAACCGTTTATCAAGCCAACTTTCAAAACTTGCGGCGCTTCTTATTTTGTGCGCCGCACCACCACTCCACTCTTCACTCTCTACACTCCACTCTTTCACCGCGCTCCCCGATCACCGACTACTCCCCTCGTTTCCCTACAAAAAAAGAGCGCTCGTGAGAACGCTCTTTCTTAACTTGTCTTACGCGTTTGCTACGGTTTCGCCGAGAGCTTTGCAAGCTGCCAGTGCTTCGTCGTCCGGGTAGCTGTAAGCTTTGACCGGGTCAGCTACGAGAGCTACGCCTTCGTCATCGAAACGCTGTTTCCAAGCTTCGATCCAGTCGCCCTGGTTCCAAGCGTAGGAGCCGAAAATGCCTACGGTCTTGCCTTTGAGCTGCGGGAGCAGTTCTGCGAAGAATGGTTCGAATTCATATTCTTCCAGTTCTTCGTTACCCATAGCCGGGCAGCCGAGGATGATGTGATCATAAGCGGCTACATCAGCTGCGCTGGTATCAGATACGAAAGACAGAGCGGTTTCTGCGCCTGCTGCCTGTGCGCCTTCTTCTACTGCCTGAGCCATAGCTTCGGTGTTGCCGGAACCGGACCAATATACGATTGCTACTTTTGCCATTTGCAATTCCTCCTATTCAATGCCAAACCTTTTTGGTTTGTTCTACTCTACCTATATTACTGATTCCGCCCGCCCTTGTCAATTGTTTTTAATAGAGCGGGGAAGCGCTATCGGCTTAGTAATCAGTAATTAGTAATCAGTGGTCAGGACGCTGTTGACGCTACCCTGATTACTGACTACTGATCACTGATCACTAAACCATTAGCGCACACTTACTTCCAATCCCCTGTGAGCGAGGTCCCCCGTTTCGCCAGGTCCAAAAGGCTGACTTTTTCCGGGA
>CAVHZP010000129.1:0-5792 GCA_963640485.1 bacterium
GTCTTGCACCATTGGGCTGATCAGAAATTCAGATGGCGATTTAATCAGTGTTTCCTTAGGGAAATATTTTTTATTTCTTTGCGCTTTCTTCCAGCTCCAGTAAATACCGATCATAGTCGGAAACAAATAATTGATCCTGCTTGATGCGGTATTTTTCAAATTCCGTTTCCGCTTTTGTTTTGGCGATTTCTGCCGTGATTTTTCCGGCGTCTTGCAGCACTTCTCTATCATCAGCCATCAGAAATAAATCCAAACGCTTGGCCCAGTCTTCCATGGTCATGGGGATATGGCGTTCCGCACGGTCTTCTGCCAGATCCAAGTAAGCGGATACGATACGCTCCAGGGAACGCATCTCCCGGTCGCTCAGATAATTTTTCGCAACGCTCACATCGCTCTTCACGATTTTGCCATTGGGCGCCGCCGCCCACGTGGTCAATCCCATGTGCGGTTTCTCCGCATCGGCTCGCTCATAAATCAGCTCTGCCGCCGTGTGCCCGTGGATGGCATAGTGCATCTTATTTTGCACCTTGGCGAAAAACAGCTTCGTTGTCTTCGCCGTGCGGTCATAGTCTAGGGAAACACTGATTAAATCGAAGAATCAGAAATTATACGAATTTTTAAGCAATACTTCGTCAAGAAAATCCTCAAATAGCTCACTATTCTCGGATTTCCTTTCCTCGTCTTGCATAAAAATTCCAGTATAATTTCAGATAACGATTTAATCAGTGGTTCCCTAGCGCCGTGGCATAGATGTCGGTGATTTTCTGATAGAACCGGCGCTCAGACAGACGGATTTCCCGAATCTGTTCGAGCAGGCGGTCAAAGTATTCCTTCGTAAGCACCGTGCCATCGTTCTTCAATCGCTCATCGTCTATGACCCAGCCCTTGATGGTGTAGTCCTTGGCCATGTGATTGACCCATTTGCGGAACTGCACCGCCCGGGCAGAATTGACCTTGAAACCTACAGCAATAATCATCTGGAGATTATAGTGCTTGGTGTCACGGGTGACTTGACGGGAACCCTCTGTTTGAACTATCCGGAAATTCCGGATAGTTGAATCTTCCTCAAGCTCTGAGTCAGAATAGATTTTTTTTATGTGTTCGTTGATTGTCCGGATATCCACATCGTACAGCGTGGCGAGCATCTTTTGCGTCAGCCAGATATTTTCATCTTCGTAGCGAATTTCCATGCTGCCTTGCTGCTCACCCACAGAGGCGACATAGGTTAAGTATTCCGCCGCGCTGGAACGGATGGTGATTTCATTTTTCTTTACCAAAGGAAGGACCTCCTTTTTTGTGTAGACACTGTATTTCTAATCTAATTATGCCACAACTGCGCAATTAAAATCCAAGGGATGCTCCGACCGCCGATTACTAAATCGATAGCGGAAATCGGCAAAGCTCTTGCTTAAATTCGAGCATGCACCGACCACCGACCACCGACGACAAAACCGATAGCGCAAAGCACGCCCTCTTTCCCTTGCCGAATTGCCGTCGAAACAGTACAATATAAGAGATGACCACACATAGAAATAAGGAGGTTTCTCTCATGATTACACCAATGGATATTCATAATAAAACTTTTTCGAAAGGGATTAACGGCTACAGCCAGGAGGAAGTAAATGATTTCCTCCGCCAGATTGTAGCGGACTACGAGCAGATTTACCGAGAGCACCGGGAAATGGAAGAGGAAATGGACCAGATGAAAGTGAAGCTGGCGAATTACGAACGCATTTCCGAGACCATGACCGCCACCCTGCAGCTGGCGAAGGACACCGCGGAGAACGTGAAGAACAACGCCAGAAGAAATGCGGACATCCTCATCGCCAACGCGAAGATGGAAGGGGAGAAGCAGGTGAGAGAGGCGAAGGAGTCCCGCCGCCGCCTGGCTGAGAGCATGATTCACACCGAAGGAAATATGAAAAACTACATCAGCAAAATCCGCGCCGACCTGGAACTGGCCCTCACCGCCATCGACGCCCTGGATAAAGTGAAGGCGCCGGTAATCGAGGATTATGCGTACCCGGTGTTGGAGGAAGAGGGGAAATAACGCTGGAGGTTTTGTGGTCGGTAGTCGGTGGTCGGTAGTCGGTTCCCGTTTACCTGCTGCTCCATCGCAGCCGTGAACCGTTCACCGTGTAACCGTAATCCGTTCCATCTCCCGCTATCGTCAAGAAGGTCGGGAAACGGTTATACGGTAAACGGAGAACGGACGTGAGGAAGTAGGTAAATACGGCCTGACTACCGACCCCCGACCACCGACTACGAAATCGATAGCGGTAGTATCGCTATATATGCACTGGCGGGAGCCGCGCCCTGATTACTGACTACTGATCACTGATTACTGATTACTGATCACTGATTACTAAGTCGATAGCGGTGGCATCACCATACATGCACTTGCGAAACCAGCAATACCCTCTTTACAATCACGCATAGAACGCGTATACTATGCATATATTCATTACAGACAACGAAGCCACTTGCGATTTTGCAGGTGGCTTTTGCGTTTTGTGGCAATGGGGCCGCTGTGAGATTCACAGCGGCTTTTTGCGTGGGAACCGATTTCAAAAAGGAGAGTGGACATTATGAAGAAAATGATTCGTCATATGGTACTGGGAACAATGGCTGGTTTGGCTCTGATTTCTATGGCAGGCTGCGGCGGTGGCGGCGGCGAGCAGAAGGCGGCTGCCGGCGGCATTCCGAAGGACACCATGGTGGTGGGGCTGCCGAAGGATCCGGAAACATTGGACCCGGCTGTGACCATGGATAACACCAGCTGGTCCATCACCTACCCGGCTTACGAACGTCTGGTGAAATATAAAACGGTAGACGGCAAAGCGTCTACGGAAGTGGAACCGTCTCTGGCGAAGTCCTGGACCGTCAGCGAAGACGGCCTCACCTGGACCTTCAAGCTGGCTGAGGGCCACAAGTTCGCCGACGGTAGCCCGGTCAATGCAGCGGCTGTCAAATTCTCCATTGAACGCGTAAAGAACATGAAGAAAGGCCCGTCCGATTATTTCAAAGTGGTACAGTCCATCGAGACCCCGGATGACTCCACGGTCATCTTCAAACTGGACAAACCGTTTGCGCCGTTCCTCTACACCTTCGCCGTCAACGCATCGGGCATCGTGAACCCGAAGGTCATGGACCAGGCGAAGGACAACGACATGGGCTCGTCTTACCTGGCCACCCACACCATGGGCTCCGGGGCCTATGAAATCACCACCTACACTCCGAGCCAGTCCATCAAGCTGGACGCTCAGAAAAATTACGCAGGCAAAGCGCCGGCTATCCAGCATGTCATGTTCAACATCATCAAAGATCCTTCCGCACAGCGCTTGCAGCTGGAGAAAGGGGACCTGGACATCGCCCAGGGCATCCCGATGGATCAGATCGATCAGCTGAAATCGAACAAAGATATCCACGTCTATGAAGATCCGTCGCTCCTGTGCAGCGTAGCGTACATGAACAACCAGAAGGGACCGACAGCAAACAAAGTCTTCCGCCAGGCTCTCTCCTATGCCATCGACTATAAAGGCATCGTAGACGGCGCCGTAAAAGGCCGCGGCGAACAGCTCACCGCTGCTGTACCGAAGGGCATGTGGGCCCACGACGACTCCGTCACCGGCTACACCTATGACATTGCCAAAGCGAAAGAACTTCTCGCTGCATCCGGTGAAAATGTGACCGAGCTCACCCTCACCTACTCCGACAACAAAGCTTACAACGAAGCCGAAGCGCTGATGATTCAGAACAATCTCTCCCAGTTGGGCATCAAGGTCAATCTGGAAAAAATCGCATGGCCCACCTTCCGCCAGCGCTGCGATAAAGGAGAATTTGAACTGGCCCTCGGCAGCTGGAGCCCGGACTACAGCGATCCGCAGTTCTACCTGTCCTACTGGCTCGACTCCTCCTACTGGGGCCTGCCGGGCAACCGCTCCTTCTACAAGAATGACAGCGTAGACACCATGCTCCGCGAAGCCGAAGTCCTTACCGACAAAGACGCTCGTACCGCTATTTACCAGAAAGTACAGCACATTGCCTTCGACGAAGCACCATACCTCTTCCTCTTCCAGACCAACGTACTCACCCCGATGAGAGCGAATATCAAGGGCTACGCGTACAACCCGATGCTGGACGATATGTTTGATTTCGAAGCCATGTCGAAGGAATAAGCTGGTGGTGATACCGCCTGTCTCACATGTCGCTGCGGCTTCTAGCTCCTAGCCCCTGGCTGCTGGCCGGCTAGAAGCACATTGCGTCGGCAGCCAAGTGCGTCCCGCAATGTGCGGAAGCGGCAGATGTTTCGCTGACCGCTTGCGGTGGCAATGCTATTAAGTCAAGGGATTTAAATACCAGTAGTTAGAATCATTATGTTGCGCTAGCCTTAAGACGTAGACCCTTCTCCAAGGGTCTACTCCCTCACGCTAGCGTAGCAATCTGCTTCAAGCTGCAGCATGAAAACCCTTAGCTTAATAGCATTTACTTGGAGAAGGGGCGGAGGGTAGCCCCGGATAGAAATGCGCCGAAGGATCCAACAGCAATAGAGGAAAGACGGCAAAGCATTTGACAACAGGGAAAACGCGTCCCGACTACCGACCACCGACTACCGACTACAAAATCGGTAGCGGTAGAAGCACCCGCTCCCTCATGCGCCATCCCCTCTAGCGTGTCATCCTGAGCGAAGCCGAAGGATCCAACAGCACTAGCGGAAAAACGGCCAAGCCTTCCTCAGCAGCCTAAACGCCCCCTGACTACTGATTACTGACTACTGATTACTAAACTCCCAGCTCCCAAAACGCTCCTGAATATAACAAAACCATAAATTCTTCCATCCTCACCCCCACGAACCCCCCATCCCCATGGCACCCACCCCTAAAATAGGTGGGGGACGCAATATAAAAACAGGGTGAAAACAACAAAAACACATCATAAATAAAACGAAAACAACAAAGTAATCCGCAAAATAGAAACAAAAAAGAAACAAATCAATACCCTGTCACTTGTGACAGGGTCAAGCGATTGTACTTCTGGTATGATGAGTAAAACAAAAGCAATGAGGGGAAATTACATATGAGTGAATGAAGTGCATACACTATGCACGATTTAACATTACCCATTTGCAAGAAACCCCCATGCCGGAAACCATCGAAAGCAGTGGGGGTTTTAAAATGGACCCGATCGCCCTTCGCTGGAAGAGGATACCGGGCTGATGCAAACCATTCCCAAATCAAACTATTGCATATCCTACATACTTTACAAGAAACTTACACAATATGCAAAAGGGCGATACATGTCATTAAGCGCCGTATCCATAGTATATTGATTTCGTTCGGCTCATGCCGATGAAATAGAGACGGAAATACCGTCCGTTCCGGAGAACCGCTGAGGAAACCATGGTCTGAGATCATGCCGGGCTTTTAGGGGGCCACCGGGAGAAGGCAGCCGCGTAGGAAACTATCGGCCCTGTCCCGATGGCTGTCCCAGTATGACACCCGTGCTACGAAGCCAAAGATTTTCATGCTGAAGTTTGAAGCAGATTGTTACGCCGACCCTACATGAGTAGCCCCTTCTCCAATGGGCTACTTCTGCAGGCTAGCGTCACAGGCTCCTCACTGCCGGCATGCAAAGCGCTTAGGGAACCACTGATTAAATCGTTATCTGAAATTATACTGGAATTTTTATGCAAGACGAGGAAAGGAAATCCGAGAATAGTGAGCTATTTGAGGATTTTCTTGACGAAGTATTGCTTAAAAATTCGTATAATTTCTGATTCTTCGATTTAATCA
>CAVHZP010000130.1:0-5785 GCA_963640485.1 bacterium
GAGCCTGGTTGAAACGGGCTGTACCATGGGAGCCGCGAGTGACCATTTCCCGGTAAATCGAAATGGCCAACTCCGCCTCGCTGACGCCCTTGGTGATGAATTTGGGAGCCACCACATCGAGCACCGTCTCATGGATGGCGCCGGAGTGTTCCATGAGCGCCAGTTCATAAGGACTCTTGATGAGGCGCAAATCCTGAAGTACGCCATCAAAGGAGCCGGTTTCTTCGAAGGCGAAATATTTATGAAGCATCTGCTGCCAGTCCAGCGTGGCTTTCTTCGTCTCCACATACATCACCCGCGGCGATTTCCCGTAGAAAGCAGCGGCCTCACGGAAACTCTTCATGGGACGGATATCACTGAAATGGGACTCATTGCAGGCCCTCTCATAATTGCGGCGTACCCAGAAAATCGCGTCGCCTGGCCGAATAAAAAGTACGCCGTCCTGCATGGTACCGGTAAAATAATACATGGCGATCTTATGATTCACCGCCGCCATCTCCCATCCCGGATGGGCCACGTCCATCGCCAGGCGGAAACGAGAAAGCCGCGCTTCCAATTCCGAAGCCGGCACCGGCCGGATCGCATCAGTGAGAGTAGATAAAGATTCCAGAATAGCCATAGGTTTTACCCTCTTTTCTTAAAAATATAATTTTGAACCTAGGGAACCACTGTTTCCCTAGTATAGCATTAGAAAATGGCGCATGCAATGAGAATAAAACAGCATACAATCAGATATCCGGCAGCAGGTAAACGCGCTTATCCCTTATCCCTTATTCCTTATCCCTTATCCCCTATCCCTTATCCCCTATCCCTTGTCCCTTATCCCTATCCCTTATCCCTATCCCTTGTCCCTTATCCCTTATCCCTTATCCCTTATCCCTATCCCTTGTCCCTATCCCTATCCCTTGTCCCTTATCCCTATCCCTTATCCCTTATCCCTGGCATCCCCCCTTCTTTCATGGTATGATTACAAGAAAAAACAAAGAAGGTATCCTGTATGAATACAGAAAAAACAATAACCCCCGGGCCGAAGAAAAAGCTTCTTCATATCGAGTGTCTCCGTTTCCTGTGCATCTGGCTGGTCATGTTCACCCACACCGCCACCGCCGGATTTTCCATTTTCATCCTTAGGCCGGAGTCTTTTTTCTATCCCCTCTACCTGGCCGTGCCCTTCTGGGTGAAAACGGCAGTACCCATTTTCTTTATGATTTCCGGCGCCCTACTCCTGGGCCGGGAAGAACCACTCTCTGTGATTTTCAAGAAACGCATCTGGCGTTTCCTGCAGGTCATTTTTGTATTTTCCCTCATCAATTACCTGTGGTTCTACCACAATCTCCCTCTCACGATCCCGGGGCACATCGCCAAATTTTTTACCATGATGTACTCGTCTAATATGGCGACGGCCTATTATTTCCTTTACATATATATAGGCTTCCTCCTGATGCTCCCCATCTGGCGCAAACTGGTAAAGGCCATGACGAATACTCTCTTCGTCTACCTCATCGGTCTGAACCTTTTCTTCGTGGGCTGCGTGCCGGTGATTTCTTATCTCATTTTCCAGGGCACCGCGGAAATCAACTACTTCGTGAATCCCTTGCTGGCCATCAGCGAGCCCACCTTCTACTTCCTCATCGGCTACTGGATGGAGCACGTGATGCCCACTTCCTGGCTCACGAAGAAAAATCTCCTTCGCCTTTTCGCAGCAGCTCTTGTGGGTACCCTCATTGCCGCTTCCATGACCCACTACCGCGGCGTCCTCGCCGGCGGCATGACCGAAGCGCTGTCCGAGCGTTTCTATGACTCTTTCCTTTTCCTCAATACCGCCTTCGTCTTCTGCTCTATTCGCTACTATTTCCTCCATCACGAAATCTCCCCCTCCTGGAGCCGCACCCTCGTCTTCCTGGGAAGCGTCTCCTTCGGTGTCATGCTTTTTGAGGAAATCACACGAAACCTGACCCATGTCATTCTTTCCAGAATCCTTCTGGTGTACCTCTATCGCTTCCCCTTTATAGACGCCGTCATTTGGATCTGCCTCGCCTACACCCTGGGCGTGCTCCTGACCTGGGCCATCCGGAAAATCCCCTATTTCAAGAAATTGATATAGGAGAAAGTTCAAGGTTCAAGGTTCAAAACAGGAAATCCGCAATGGTGCGAATACAGTCAATCGCGCCCTACTTACTGATTCCCAAAATAAAAAGCCGCAAGCAAATCGCCTGCGGCTTTTTTCATGTTCCTTATTCTTCTTCGTATTTCCTGATTTCTTCCATCAGCGCATCGATGAGCTGATCTTCCGGGACGCTGCGGAGGATCTTTCCTTTCCGGAAAAGGAGGCCGCTGCCTTTGCCGCCGGCGATGCCGAAGTCGGCTTCCCTGGCTTCGCCCGGGCCATTGACGGCGCAGCCCATGACAGCTACTTTGATGGGCTTTTTAAACGCCTGTATCTTTTCCTCTACGATTTGCGCCATTTCGATGAGGTTCACCTGGGTGCGGCCGCAGGTGGGGCAGGAAATCAGGACAGGGCCGTATTGCTGCATGCCCACGGAGCTCAGGATTTCCTTCGCCGCCTTCACTTCTTTCAGCGGATCATCGGTCAAAGACACGCGGAGGGTATCGCCGATGCCGTCCAAGAGAAGGCTGCCGATGCCGATGGCGGACTTGATGGTGCCGCGGTAGAGGGTCCCCGCTTCGGTGACGCCCAGGTGCAGCGGATAATCCACTTTTTCCGCCAGCAAGCGATTTGCTTTCACCATCATAGGCACGTCGGTGGATTTCACGGAAATGACGATATCATGGAAATCTTCTGCTTCCAGGATGCGCACATGGGTGAGCGCCCCTTCCACCATGCCTTCCGCCGTGGGGTGGCCGCCGTAAGCGTTCAGAATTTCTTCCGGCAAAGAACCGGCATTGATGCCAATGCGGATGGGAATGTGCTTCGCTTTCGCCATGTCCACCACTTTGACTACATTTTCCCGCTTGCCGATATTCCCCGGATTGATGCGGAGGGCGTCGATGCCCTGCTCCATAGCAGTCAGGGCCAGGCGATAGTCGAAATGAATGTCTGCCACCAGCGGCACATTCACTTTCGCGCGGAGGGCGCCCAGGGCTTCGGCTGCTTTCTTATCGGGCACCGCCACGCGAATGATGTCCGCGCCGGCAGCGTGGAGCGCATTGATCTGCGCCGCTGCGGCCTCTGTATCGATGGGGCTGAATGTGCTCATGGACTGGATCGCAATGGGCGCGCCGCCGCCGATTTTTACCTGTCCTACCTGTATTTGTCTCGTATTTCCCATACAAACCTCTTATTTCAACAATTCCGTAATGTCATTGGCCATAGCGAAGATGAAAAGCCCCGCCAGGATGGAAATCCCCACCGCCTGGATATACATCAACGCTTTCGGCGGGAGTTCACGTCCCAAAACCGCTTCCAGGAGAATCAAAACCAAATGTCCCCCGTCCAGAAGCGGCACCGGAAGGATATTCAGAAATCCCAAGTTCAAGCTCAAAAGGGCGATGAAAAGGAAAAGGGAAGTCACTCCATAGTCTGCTACCTGGGCGGACATCCGCGCCACGCCGATGGGGCCGGACACTTCCGCTTCGCCGCCGGTGATCATGGCATAGAGGCCGCCGCCCATCATTTGGAGAAGGAAGCGGCAGCGTTCAAAGCTCATGGAAATCGCCTGCCCCATGGTGGTGTCGTGGTGTTCCATATAAGGGGAAATCCCCATGATGGGACGCCCGTCTCCCCGGTCCTGAGGAATGATGGTGACTTCGCAGGTTTCTCCCTCTCGCTCGATAGTGACCGCAGCGATGCGATTTCCTTTATCCTTCAAAGCCTCGCCGATGTCGGTCCACTTTTCCATGGATTTCCCATCGATGGAAACGATGCGATCCCCCGGCGCCAGATGTTGCTCCGCCGCCGACGTGCCTTCCAGGACGGAGCCCACCACCGGAAGATTCGGGAAGGTCTGGTAGCCTTCGATTTTGAAGACGGAAATAAAAATCAAAAGGGCCAGCAGCACATTGAACGCCGCGCCGCCAACGATGACCAGAAGCTTTGCCCACACCGGCTTTTGGTTGAACGCTTTCGGATCGTCCCGGTTCTCATCGTCCATGCCGGCGATTTTGTTGTAGCCCCCCAATGGGATGAGGCGGATGGAGTACATGGTGTCGCCCCGCTTCACCGACCACAGGAGCGGACCGAAGCCGATGGAAAATTCGATGACCCTCATGCCCGTCCACTTGGCCATGAGGAAATGACCACCTTCGTGAACAAATACGATGAGGGCAAATACAAAAATCGGTGCCAATATATTAGAAATCATAGGCCATTCCTCGAGATACTCTGCTGCGCCAGCTGCCGCGCTTTTCTATCCGCTGCCCACACGTCATCCAGCGCTGTGATGGGGCGGGTATCCCAGCGATCCAGCGTTTCTTCCACCACATCAAAAATAGAAAGGAAGGAAATCTTTCCGTCGATAAATCCGCGAATTGCTTCTTCGTTGGCCGCATTGAAAGCGGTGGTGGTATCGCCGCCGGCCTTTCCTGCGTCGAATGCCATTTGCAAAGAGCGGAACACTTTCGTATCCGGCTTCGCAATCAAAATGGACGTAATCGCCGACCAGTCCACAAATTCATGAGACGGTGAAGGGAGTCGCTTCGGGTACGTGAGGGCGAACTGGATGGGAAGGCGCATATCCGGCAATCCGATCTGCGCCATGATGGAGCCGTCGTCGTACTCCACCATGGAGTGAATGAGACTCTGGGGCTGCACCACCACTTCGATATTTTCATAGTCCACGTCAAAAAGCCAATGGGCTTCGATGACTTCCAGTCCTTTATTAAACAAAGTCGCCGAGTCCAAAGTCACCTTCATGCCCATATTCCAGGTGGGATGCTTCATGGCGTCTGCCACGGTGACGCGCGCCAGCTCTTCTCTGGATTTCCCGCGGAACGGGCCACCGGACGCAGTCAGAAGCAATTTGTGGATACCCTTTTTATCCTGTCCCAGAAGACTCTGGAAAATGGCGGAGTGTTCGCTGTCTACCGGACGAATGAGCGTGCCTTTTTTCTTTGCCGCTACGGTCACCAGGCTCCCGCCGGCCACCAGGGTTTCTTTATTCGCCAAAGCCAATTCTTTCCCTGCTTCAATGGCCGCCAATGTCGGCGCGAGACCGGCGATGCCTACCACGGAAACCAGGACCAGGTCCACGTCATCTCTTTTCGCTGCGTCGCAGAGTGCTTCTTCACCGATAAGAATTTCCGCGTCCCCTTCGTAGCGGCGGCGGAAATCCTCCCCCGCTTCTTTGTCGGTAATCACCACCGCATGGGGATGAAATTCGTAAGCCTCTTCGAGCAGTTTGTCTACGCTCTTATGAGCCGCGATGACGGAGGCATGAAATAAATCCGGATGAAGCCGTATCACGTCCATGGTTTGGGTCCCGATAGAGCCGGTGCTTCCTAAAACTGCAATTTCCTTCATAGGCATCTCCTCGAGTAAATAAAAAGAAGGGCAGATATTTCGGAGAGGAAATATCTGCACTTGTAGTAGTCAGTAAATTAGTAATCGGTAATCAGTAGTCGGTAGTCGGTGGTCAGGGCGAGAGTTTCAATGAATCACGCCATCGATAGCAGGCTGAGCGCATTTGACTATAACAGAAATGCGGCCCGACTACCGATTACCGATTACCGACTACTATATTCTCAGGAAATCAAAGCCAACATCGCCACCAACGACGGGGCCACGAAAAGGAGGCTGTCGAAGCGATCCATCATGCCGCCGTGACCT
>CAVHZP010000131.1:0-5777 GCA_963640485.1 bacterium
GATTTCTTTTCCTCGTCTTGCATAAAAATTCCAGTATGATTTCAGATAACGATTTAATCAGTGGTTCCTTAGCGTGGAAACCGCTATTGGGTTTAGTAGTCGGTGGTCGGTAGTCAGTAGTCAGGGCGCGATTTTCTGTTTCCCCACTCCGCACTACCAAAGCATCCCCCGCCCTGCGGGCTCCCTCTTCAGCGAAGATGGCTTGGCAGATTTGGCTAAGCAGTCAAATGCAAACTGACTACCGACCACTGACTACCGACTACTAAAAACACAAAAGGCCCGCTTTCGCGAGCCTCTATTTGCTTTATTTCAAAATAGTAATTCTCCCCTGCCCTTCAGGATTTTCGTAACCTTCGCCGATGGTACCACCGCGTTTCTCGATGAAGGATTCGAGACTGTCGAGATCAGAGAATTCAGCGTCGCTCAGTAGGTACGAGCCTTCGAACATGGTCATGCCATCGCCGCCATCTTTCATAAGGAAGCTGCTGCCGGCGACGCGGTAGTCTCCCTCCAGGTCCAGAGGTTTGCCGCCGACCATGACATTTTTCACGCGGCGCTCGCCTGCAACGCCAACAAATCTACCTTTATCATCCAGCTGTACCGTAGATGGGATCGTAGCATCGATGGTGTAGGTAAGGCCGGAGACCTGGAGGAATGAGCCATTTTCTTCGGGGTATTCCGAGGCGCCCATTTCGAGGGCGTCAAGGAGCTGCTGTCCGGAAATTTCGCGGAGGGTCAGCATATTTCCGAAGGGATAGACTTCCATGAGATCTTTTGCCGTCAATTCTTGGGCGGGAAGTGTGTCGCGAAGAGAACCGCCATTGGCAAGGCCCACGTCCGCATGGAATAATTCACGAATAGCATCGGCGCACATATCACCCAGGTTCGTTTCACCGGTGCGGACACGGCGAACGCCGCCAATGTCAGTGACAAATTCCACAGTGGAGCCCCCCACTTTTCTTGCCAACTCTTCGTCCACTTTCTGATTTTCTTCGGCAATCATAGCCGCCACCGTAGGCTCTTCACTGCCCAGCTCTTTGAGAAGAGTAGCGGATATGTGGCCCGCGTCATCGATGACGATCTTTCCCACTGTTTCCAGTTTCGTGCCGGTCTGCGCAAGCACCACCGGATATCCTTCCTTGTTCGTCACGACACGGGTATATTGCTCGTGAGAGTGGCCATCGATCACCGCGTCGATGCCGGTGGTATGGGCAATGACCGCGCCGCTGGACCATACAGGCACAGAGCCGTCACTTCCCAGATGGGCCACCAGGATCACATAGTCCGCCCCCTGCCCTTTCACTTCGTCCACGGCGGTCTGCACAGTGCTATAGAGTTTCTCACCGGTCTCGTCTTCCTGGAATCCGTAAATCCACTCTCCCCGGTCGTTTTGGAAATGGACAGGGTTTGATGTCACTAAGGTTTCCGGCGTGGTGAGGGCAATGAGGGCCACTTTCTTTCCGTCTAAGCTGAACATTTTCCAGGAAGAAAATACTCTCTCCCCTGCTGCTAAATCCATGAAGTTGGCGCTGTAGTAGCCACAAGCGGAATCTTTGGCAACTTTCAGGAAATTGTCCATGCCATAATCATACTCGTGATTGCCGGGGATCTGGAAATCATAATTCGCTGCATTCATGACTTTTACTATAAATTCGCCCTTCGTGCGCTTTCCTATCGGTTCGCCCTGGATGGCATCGCCGGCATCTACCAGAATCACCGCCGGATTTTCCTTCTGCCTATCCTTCTTGTACTGCGCTACCCTGGCCAGTCCCAGGTTTTTGGAAATACCGCAGTGAATGTCATTGGTATGAAGGATCTCAATGTCCGCATAGGCGAAAAGCGGCATGGATAAAGCCACCAGCACAGCGGCGGCGATCTTCTTACAGGAAATTTTCATGGTACACCTCCTATGTGAATAAAGGGAAATCCGCTGTCGATTTTAGTAGTCGGTAGTCGGTGGTCGGTAGTCAGGACGCGTATATAAGGTGGGTTCTTCCCTCGGAAGAACCTTTCCTCTTTAACCTCCTTCCCCCGGAAGGAGGGGGACCGCCTTCGGCGGTGGAGGTTGGCGGGAGACGCGACCGACTACCGACTACGAAAAAAGGCCCGCTTTCGCGAGCCTCTCGTCACTTCTATGTCAGAACTTCCCGCCACCGCCGCCGTGGCTGCTGTCAGCGGAGGATGTGCGTTCCGATTTCTTCGGCTTGGGTTTCCGCACCACATTCATGAAGAGGAAGGTATCATCTTCATGGGACAGGGCAAAGCTGCCTTTCTCCAGGTATTCGCTAGCCCCTGGTGCGGGCATTACATTACTCATCTTGGAAATCAGATAATTGCGATATCCCATGCCACCGCAGACGGCTAAGATGAAGGCGATGCCGAAAGGAAGCACTTGAAATCCGGAATTCGGATCGTAGGCTTCGCCTTCTTTTTCATAGTAGGAAATCAGCTCATCACTCTTCGTAGCGTAGGTTTTGAAAGCATTGCCGTATTTCCCTTCTTTGAGTGCCGGCAGGAACGCCTCGGAGAGAGCGGCGATGCCATTGTCATCGGTGATCTTGGCTCTCATTTTGTTATCGGTGGAAATATACCAATCTCTGGTGTCCATAGCCAGGAGGAGCACCATATTTCCTTCGGCCCCATCGGTGTAGGCTTTGTCCAACAGCTGATTTGCAAATTTCCCCGCTTCCGCGCCACCGGTGGACTTTACGGTCACTACGGCGATGCGCACATGGTGAGCCTGCTCCACCGCTTTCAAAGCATCAGAGACTTCTTTCTTCTCCGCCTTCTGCAAAAGCCCGGCTTCGTCCATGAGGGACGGCGTCGCTGCTAAGGCCTCGGTGCCCGTCAGGAAGAAGAGCATCGCGCAAATGGCCAGTATCCATTGAAATACTTTTTTCATAGCTCTCCCCTCCTTACATAGCGGCTAACAGGAATCCCACAAGGAAATAGAGTATGGGAAGCAGAATGACGGTGGCAATGCCCATGCGCATCATGGCTTTGTTCTTGTCATACGGCAGGCTTCCCACCATTTTGCCGGTCTGCCCATTCATCATGAAGGTGTAGGGCTTTCCTTCGTAGCGGGTGGTGAGAATCCACACCGGCGCCATAGCGTAGACCACGGAATTTTCATCTTTCTGTACCACATGGTCCTGCTCGGCGCAGCGGGTATAGCCGGTGACCGTATTTTCCAAAAGTTCCACAGCACTATTTTCGATGCGAGCACTGGCGCGAGGCTCCGAAGCCTCAGCGTCTACGTCGTATTTATCCGCCAGGTAGCCGGTGAAATAGGCCGGGCTGAATGGCACCAGGTCGGAATAGTCGAATGGCTCGATGCTTTCCATGTAAGTATCGTCCATCTTGCTGCTGCCGTCTACGGGAATCTTGGAGAAGCTCATGTGGCCTTTACGGTCGCACTGGTAGACGCTGGTCTCGATGATGGTCTCATCGCTGGTCTCGATCACATTATCCCGCTCGCCGCGGAAGGTGGCGGAGGCGCTGACTTTGGAGTCGAAGAGCCAGAAAGGCACATACATGGGCTGGATATCTTCTACGCGGTTGTTCGCCGTGAAAGCCGCCGGAAGGAGGGGCTTATCTTGGTAGAATTCTTTCAGCGCTGCCACCGCTTCTTCCTTCGTCTTCTTGAAGGGAATCACATAGTCCGGCTTCAGCATGCCATCGAATTTCGCCGGAAGGAGCGTCGGATTGCCGCAGTAGCAGCATTCAGTGGCCATGGTATTTCCATCGCAAACGATTTCCGCGCCGCAGGAGGAGCAGGTCACCGCTTTCATCATGGCCGCTTCTTCTTCGCTCCATTCGCCGCCAGCCGAAGCGGTCTCCCACTTCGCCTCTTTCGCCTTCTCGGCTTCTACGGCCTTTTCCTGTTTCTTTGCGAAAAGGTCTTCTATTGTTTTGACATCAAACTCCGTATCGCAGTAGGGACATTGTACTTTCTGATCACTGGGATTGAAATCCAATGGCCCCCCGCAATTCGGACAGGTATAGCTGACAGATGTATCGGCCATATAAGTCACCTCTCTTTTAGTAGTCGGTGTTCGGTGGTCGGTAGTCGGGGCGCGCGCAACGGCTTCCTCACTTCCGTGAACCGATAGCGTAAAAATTGAGCAACCAACAATGAGAAACAGTCAGCGGCTCCATTTCCTGCTGCGTCGGTCAACGGTTATTCGGAAAAACGGTAATGAGGCAGCAGTCAAATGCGCCCTGACTACCGACTACTGACTACCGATTACTAAACCACTAACGTCAAATGGATTACTTATACTTTATCGCTATCGTCGAAAGGATCTCCGCACTGGGGGCAGAATTTCGGCGGGTGGTGGGGATCTTCGGGCTGCCAGCCGCATTTGTCGCATTTGTAGAGCGGAGCGGCTTCCGGTTTCTTGCTGCCGCAGTTCATGCAGAATTTGCCCTGGTTCACGGTGCCGCAGGACGGGCAGGACCAGCCGGCGGGAGCAGTGGGTTTCGGTTTACCGCATTCCATACAGAATTTACCGGTATTTCCTTTATTTCCACATTCACAGTCCCAGGTGTCTGCCGGTTTCGGTTCTTCCTTCGGCTTCCCGCATCCCGCACAGAATTTGCCGGTATTTCCTGTCTGTCCGCAGGAGCAAGTCCAGCCCGCCGGAGCCTGGGGCTGCGGCTGAGCGGCCTGCTGAGCCTGCTGCATTTGCGCCTGCTGCGCGGCCATAGCCTGCTGCTGAGCAGCCATCTGACCGTACATGCCCATACCGGCGCCGTTGGCCATATTCATACCCATGAATCCCATGGCTGCACCCATGCCGCCTTCGTTGGCAGCAGCCAACTTCATCGCGTCAGCGGTAGCATCGGCCATGACGCCCATAGCGATATTGGGATTCGACATGGAGAGACCCATCTGTACTTTCTGCAGTTTCGCTTCGTCGTCTTCATTGGCTTTGATGCTGTCTACGCCGAAGGAAACGATTTCGATGCCGCGAAGCTCTCTCCATTTCTTGGAAAGGATTTCGTTCAGCGCGTCCGCCAGCTCCATGGTGTGCCCCGGAAGTTCGGTGTAGTCGATCTTGAGAGCCGAGAGTTTGGCGAAAGCCGGCTGGAGGGCGGTGCGAAGTTCCGTGCGGAGCATGCTATCCAGGTTGCTTCTGTCGTATCTGTCTTCCGCATTGCCTGCCACATTGGTGTAGAAAAGGAGCGGATCCATGATGTGATAGCTGTATTCACCGAAGCAACGGATGCGCATGGTGAGCACCTGGCCGGTCACATTATCGAAAGATTTGAAAGGAATTTCGCTAGGGGTGCCGTACTTATTCCCCAGGATTTCTTTCATATTGAAATAGTAAACCCGCTGGTCTTTGCCGGTGTCGCCGCCAAAGGTGAAGCGTTCGCCCATTTTCTTAAACATATCCTTCACGCCGGTCTTGAGGTCACCGGTGAAGATGGATGGTTCGGTGGATTTATCGTAAACAAATTCACCAGGCTCATTGCAGAGCTCCACCACTTTGCCCTGCTCTACGATCATCATACACTGCCCCACACTGACGGCGATGCGGGAGCCATTGGAAATGATATTGTCCTCGCCGCTGGTATTGGAACTTCTTCCCTGAGAGCTGGTGCGCTTCTGGCCTTTCACCATCAATGTATTGGCATCGAGAGAGTCACAGTATATAAATTCTTTCCACTGGTCGGCCAGTACCCCGCCGACGGAACCAATTGCTGCTTTGATCAAACCCATAGGTCGTCCTCCTTTATGAAAAGTATAGGAAATTCTGAGATTATCATAC
>CAVHZP010000132.1:0-5767 GCA_963640485.1 bacterium
CAATAGCGGAAAATCGGAAAATTCTTACGGTAGGTCGACGCGCCCTGATTACTGACCACTGACTACTGATTACTTTTTCTATGGTGGAAATCGGAAAAACTTTTGCTATCGCTAAATGTGCCCGACCACCGACTACCGACCACCGACTACGAAAACCACCAACTGACTCTTTCATTTCCCTCCACCTGATTGCGCTGATTATGTTATAATATTTTCAAATCACGATTTGTAAAATCACGATTTGAAAAAGAGGTGCTGACATGTTTATCGGAAGAAAAAATGAGCTTGCGTTTCTGGAGAGCCGGTATCACTCTTCGAAGGCGGAGCTGGTGGTGCTGTATGGGCGGCGGCGCATCGGGAAGACGGAGCTTTTGAATGAATTTATCAAAAAGAAAGACGCTGTATTTTATACTTGCACAGAGGTGCCGGATCGGGAGCAGCTCCTGCGATTTTCTAAACGGTTGCTGAGCACAGGCATGCCGGCGGCGCGGTATGTCCAAAGTTTTTCAGATTGGGAGATGGCACTGCGGAGTATTTCCGACGTGCCCGGTGAGGGGAAGAAGATTCTGGTGATCGATGAATTTCCATACATGTGTCGGGGCAATGCAGCCATCCCTTCGATTTTGCAAAGTTTGTGGGACCAGGAGCTTTCGAAGAAAAATGTGATGGTCATCCTTTGCGGCAGCGCCATGAGCTTTATGGAGAAAGAAGTCTTGAGCGAGAAAAATCCTCTCTATGGAAGAGCTACGGGGATTTACAAGCTGGCGCCCATGCCATTTCACGATGCCCAGCAATTCTTCCCATCCTACTCCTTAGAGGACAAGCTGGCGGCCTATGCCATTCTTGGTGGCGTTCCTTATTATCTGAAAACCTTCGACGAGGCGCGCAGTCTTTCGGAAAATATTTGCGAAGAAATTTTGCAGAAAGGCAGCATTCTCTATAGCGAAGTGGAATTTCTGCTGCGCCAGGAACTGCGGGAGAGCAATGTCTACAACGTGATCATCGAAGCTGTGGCTTTGGGAAATAATACGCTGGCGCTGATTCATGACAAGACGGGCATTGATAAAAATAAAATCAGTGTCTACCTTCGCAATCTCATAGAGCTCTCCATCATTGAGCGAGAATTTTCCGTGCTGGCGGGCGATAAAGAAAGAACCCGCAGCCAGAAGGGGCTTTACCGGTTGAAGGACTCCTATTTCCAATTCTGGTACACTTTCGTATACGGCAACTTGTCAGAGCTGGAGAACAACGATGTAGAAGGCGTGTACCGCTATCAGGTGGCGCCGCGGCTCCATGAATTTATTTCCCACGCTTTCGAAGCGGTTTGCATCGAATACATGCGGGACGCGAACCGCCGGGACGCGCTACCTTTCCACTTCGTGCGCATCGGCCGCTGGTGGGACAAGGTAGATCACCTGGTGGAAGGACGCAAGATTTCCCGTGCCGAGGAAATCGACATGGTGGCCTTTGACCGGGAAAAGAAAAATTTTCTTCTAGGTGAGTGCAAGTACAGACATGAATTGACGGATACAAATGTATATTATGAATTGATGGAAAAATTCCCGATGTCGCCGCAGTCGAAGGCGCATGCGGTACTCTTTTCCTTTTTCGGATTCACGGAGCGAATGAAAGCCCTGGCGAAAGAGAAGGGCATCGCTTGCTTTGATAGAAATGATTTGGAGTCCTACATAGACAAGGAGGTCCCATGAAATTCATTCATACCGCTGATTGGCACTTAGGCAAACTGTTGAAAGAGCACGCCATGACCGAAGACCAGGCGTGGCTTTTGGAAAACCAATTTCTTCCCCTGGTAGACGAAGTGAAGCCGGACGTGATTCTGCTGGCGGGGGACGTGTACGACCGCTCCTTCCCGCCGGAGGAGGCGGTGGAACTCTTTGACCGTATGACCGAGGAAATCGTGGGGAAGCGCCACATTCCTTTCATCGTCATCAGCGGTAACCACGACAGTGCCGAGCGCCTTGCGGTGGCGAGCCGGCTCCTTCGCCGGCAGGGGCTCTACATCTTCGGGCCATTGGACAAAGTGAAGCCCGTCATCTTAGAAGATCAGTGGGGGAAGGTGGCATTCCTGCCGTTGCCCTATACCGAGCCGGCGAGGGTGCGGGCGCTTTTGCATGCCAGTGCTGAGGATGTCCATACCTTTGAAGAAGCAGAGCAGAAGCTGGTGGATCTCATGATGGACTCCCTCGCGGAGGAGGAAAGAAATCTTCGCAAAGTGGCCATCGCCCATGTTTTTGCGGCACGGGGCGAAGGTTCGCCTTCTGAGCGGCCCCTCTCCATCGGCGGCTACGACCAGATCAGCGACGCTGTATTTTCTGATTTCAACTACACCGCCTTAGGCCATCTCCACCGTCCGCAAAAGACCCAGAAAGAGTCTGAAGCCATCCAGTACAGTGGCAGCCTCATGCGCTACTCCTTCGATGAGGTGAAGCAGAAGAAAGGCGTCATTGTAGGCGAAATCGACGAGACCGGTGCTGTCCACACCACCTTCCATGACCTGATTCCCAAGTACCAGGTGCGCACACTGGAAGGGACATTCGAAGACCTCATGAGCGATGAGCGGGAAGGCTCCGAGGACTATCTTCAGATCACCTTGACCGACCGGCGCCCCGTTATCGACGCCATGCCCAAGCTCCGGGCGAAATACCCCCATGCCTTAGGCGTGGTGCAGGACATGGGTTTCAAAGAAGACAGCGGCGAGCGTCTCGCCATCGACGCCATGAGTGACCAGGACATCTTCCGCGCCTTCGTGAAAGAATTCCGCCAGTGGGAATTGACCGAAGAAGAGGAAATCTACGTCAATGGCCTGTGGGAAGAAGTCTACCGGAAGGAGAACGCGAAATGAAACCATTACAACTCACTATGCGCGCTTTCGGCCCCTATGCCGGAGAAGTGACCATCGACTTCACGAAACTTGATGGCCGGAATCTCTTCCTCATCTGCGGCCCCACTGGCGCCGGCAAGACCACCATCTTAGACGCCATGTGCTATGCCCTCTATGGCGAAACCAGCGGCGACCGTGACGGCAGCCGCATGCGCAGCGACTACGCCGGCAGCGATGCGAAGACCGAAGTCATCTTTGATTTCATGCTGGGCGAAAAGACCTACCGCGCCTACCGCGCCCCGGAGCAGACCATCGATAAAAAGCGCGGCACCGGCCAGACCAAGACCGCCATGCAGTCCTCCCTCTCGGAACTGGTGGATGGCAAGGAAATCAATGCCATCACCAGAAATGTGGCCAAAGCCGCTGAAGAAAAAATCGGCCTCGATGCGAAACAATTCTGCCAGGTTATTCTGCTGCCCCAAGGCGATTTCCGCAAACTCCTCATCGCCACCGCTGACGACCGTGAAAAGATCATGAAAAAACTTTTCCATATCGAGCAATTCTCCGACCTGAGAGACCTTTTGAAGCGGCGGGTGGGAGATATTTACAAAGTGAAATGCCAGGAAGAGTATGATCTTTCCAGCAAATACAGTGCCGTCGGTGTCGAGCCAAAAGAAGAAGCCCTCACCGCCGCCATCGAAACCATGAAACAGGAGGCAGAGACCCGGAACGCTGAAGTGAAAGATCTGGCAGAGAAATTGGAAAATTGCCGCAAGCTCTATGCCGAAGCCTACCGCCTGGCCGAACATTTCCAGAGCCTTCACCAGGCAGAAAAAGAAGCAGTGAAGCAGGAAGCCCGGAAGGAAGACATAGAGAAAAAAGGCGAAGCCCTGGCAAAAATCCGCAGCGCCAAGGAAATGAAAGGCTACGACGAAAGACTGAAAGACATCGAAGCCGACGGCAAGAAAGCCGCCAAAGCGAAAGAAAAAGCCGATGCCACCCGTAAGCGTTGCCAGGAAGAAAACGAAAAACTCCTGGCAAGGGAAAGCGCTCTGGCGGCAGAGCGGAGCGCCATAGAAGAAGCGAAAAAGACATTGGCTGAGATTTCCGTGTGGAAACCCAAAGCCGCTGCCTATACCGTGGCGAAAGCAGACGCCGAGAAAGCTGAGGCCGCCCGCGGACAAGCCGAGCGAGATCTCGCTATGCTTAGAAATATAGAAGAAACAAAGAAAGCCGAAGCCGCCAAAGCCCAGGCTATCTATGAAGACATTCACGCCCGCTACATCTTCGGTCAGGCTGCCATTCTCGCCAGCCAGCTGAAAGACGGCACCCCCTGCCCGGTGTGCGGCTCCATTCACCACCCCAAGCCCGCCGTGTCAGACGCCCAGCTTCCCACCGAAGCCGCCGTGAAGAAAGCGCGAAAAGCCGCTGAAGATACCCGGAAATATTTTGAGGAAGCCAGCGGAAATCGACAGACCTATGAAAGCGGAGACTATGCAGAAATCCAAAAAGTCTATGCCGAGAAATCCGCCGCCCTCGCTACTTTCTCTGATATGCCCGAGCAGTATAAAGATAAGAAATTCATCGAAAGCGAGAGCCGGCGACTCACCGGAAAAGTGGCAGACTGGGAAGACGCCATGAAAAAACTCGCGGAAGAGAAAGTACAGATTTCCACCAACCTCGGTGCCGCCGAAAGCAGCTATGCCCACGCTACCGCCGACCTCGACAGGCTTCTGGAAGAATACAAAATCCAGGCGAAAGACTTCGATGACAAGGCGAAAGAAAAAGGCTTCACCGGCATGAAAGACTGCCAGGCATGGTACGGTCGCGCCGGCGAAGAAAATGGGCTGAAAAAAGAAATCGAAGACTACGCCGCCGCCTGCAAAGCCACCCGCCAGCGCATCGACGAAGAAAAAGCCATCACCACCGGTGAGACCGAGCCGGACCTGGTGGCGATTACAAAAGAAGGGAAAGCGCTGCGTGCCCTCCATGAGAAAGTCCTGCAAAGCGTCACCAATGCCAGGAGCCGGAAAGTAATCCTCGAAGACGCCGCCCGGGTCATCGCTGAAATTTCTAAGAGACACGAGAAGACCGTAGCCGAATACTCCCTTGCCAGCGGCCTTTATAATCTCATTCAGGGCAGCTCGCAGAATCGCATTTCCTTAGAGCGCTACGTCCTGGGCACACTCTTAGACCAGGTGGCAAAAGCCGCGAGCTTGCGCCTTTTGAAAATCAGCCACCAGCGCTACGCCCTCCGGCGGAGCACCGAAGCCGGCAAAGAAAGCAAAGGCGGCCTCTCCCTCGAAGTCTCCGACAGCTACACCGGCCGCTCCCGTCCTGCCAATACACTCTCCGGCGGTGAAACCTTCCTCGCCTCCCTCTCCCTGGCCCTTGGCCTCTCCGATGTGGTGCAGGCGAAACAAGGCGGCGTCCACCTGGACACCATGTTCATCGACGAAGGCTTCGGCAGCCTCGACCCCGAAGCTCTGAATAGCGCCATGAATACCTTAATCGACCTACAAAATACCGGCCGCCTGGTAGGCATCATCTCCCACGTCCCCGAACTGGAAGAACGCATCGACGCCAGACTGCGAGTCACCCCGGCGGAGAAGGGGAGCAGGGCGGAGTTTGAAATATTGGAGTGAGGGGCGTTATCGGTTTAGTAATCAGTAGTCAGTAGTCAGTAATCAGGGCGCATTTGACGCCGGCAAAGTAGCCAGCGCGTCCGCTTGAGATAAGATAAAAGCAGCAGAGATATTCTTCGTGAATATCTCTGCTGCTTTTTATGTGGGACTATGAGATTTCTATTTTCTTCTTGCCCGAAGCGCGGTTGTCTGGTTTTTATGCAAGCGGTATTCTTGCTTTGTTATCCTAGCCCTACATGAGTCGCCCCTTGGAGAAGGGGCCGCCCAATAGGGCGGGATG
>CAVHZP010000133.1:0-5730 GCA_963640485.1 bacterium
CTAGCGGTAATTTACACAAAGACCACAAACGCTAAATGCGAGACGCACTTTGTGCTTCGACGAGATATTCCTCCAGCCGGCTAGAAGCTAGCAGCCAGCAGCTAGAAGCCGCAGCGACATGTTCGCACTGGCGGCACCAGTGCTAGCATTATCCCCTCTATTTTCTTTCACAAGAAAAAGCGCAGGCAAAAACCTGTGCTTTTCCACTTCGAAATATTATTCAGCTCGATCATCCGGGAAGAATTCATCGTGAATGGCCTGCACAGCCTTGTCCAGGTCCTTGCGGAGGATCAGGCAGGAAATGCTGATTTCCGATGTGCTGACGATGTCGATATTTACATTGGCCTTGCCGAGAGCGCCAAACATACGCGCTGCTACGCCCGGTCTGCCGAACATGCCGGCGCCGACTACGGAAACCTTGGCGGTATCATCATCATAAATGACCTCTTCCACTTTGCCATCGTCTCTCATCTTGTCGAGGACCTTCTTGGCATCAGCCAGATCGGTATCATCGATGGTGAAAACGATATCAGTCTTGTCGTCATTGGAATTTCTGACGCTCTGCACGATCATATCTACGGTGATATTATCTTCTGCCAAAGCAGAGAATACACTATATGCTACGCCCGGCACATTGCGCAGACCCAGTACCGCGATTCTAGCCGCATGAGCATCCTGTGCAACGCCTCTAACGGCTTCATTCAAGCCTTCCATACATACCTCCCGAATAATTGTCCCTTCGTCATCTGTAAATGTGGATCTTACATGGATCGGAATATGATATTTGATTCCCAATTCCACGCTTCTCGGCTGCATGACGCCAGCGCCTAAGCGAGCCATTTCCAGCATTTCTGTATTGGTGATTTCCTTCATCTTGTGCGCATTCTTCACATGGCGCGGATCGGCGGAGTATACCCCGTCCACATCGGTGAAGATTTCGCACATATCAGCGTGCATAGCACCGGCCAGAGCCACCGCCGTAGCATCACTGCCGCCGCGGCCTAAAGTAGCCACGTCGCCATTAGGCATGAGCCCCTGGAAACCTGCCACGATGACAATCTTTCCTTCTTCCAGCTCTTTGAATACCCGCTCCGGTCTCACATCATCGATGGTGGCCTTGCCATAAGCGCCGCCGGCGATGATGCCAGCCTGCGGTCCCGTCAAGGAAACAGCCGGTACGCCGAGCTTTCTGAAAGTCATAGCCATCAGGGAAATAGAAATCTGTTCCCCCGTAGCCAGAAGCATATCCATCTCGCGGCCATGATTGATATCCGACGCCTTCGACGCCAAAGCCAGCAGATCATCGGTGGTATCGCCCATAGCAGATACGACGATGACAATCTTATCCCCCGGCTTCCGGTCACGCAATACGCGGTTTGCGATATTCAGCATCTTCTCCGGTGTCGCAACGGAACTGCCGCCGAATTTCTTTACATAAAGTGACATTTACATCCCTCATTTGCAGAGTAATCTATTTATACGTATACAGTAAAAGTTTATCATGAGAAAGCCCCTGTGTAAAGAAGTTTTCCTATTTACTAATGGAATTCTTATTAGCATTCGGGGGGCAAGCACGCTTTACGCTGTCGGTTTTGTAGTCAGTAGTCAATAGTCGGGGTGCATTTGGCTTCAGAGACACCGGGCATGCCTTCGGCTATCGGCTATCGCTCTAATTCTCGCTATCATCAAATGCGTCCTGATTACCGACCACTGACTACCGATTACAAAAGCGATAGCGTCTTTTCCGCACATAGAAAAAGGAGCCTTTCGGCTCCTTCTCTCAAATCCCTCTCAAAACTCTATCCCCTTCCTCGCACGGATTCCTTTTTGGAAAGCGTGCTTCACCAGGGTCATTTCGGTCACGGTGTCAGCGAGGTCGATGAGTTCTTCTCTGGCGTAGCGACCGGTCAAGATCAT
Organism: bacterium; assembly: GCA_963640485.1. Lineage (GTDB taxonomy): Bacteria > Bacillota > Negativicutes > Veillonellales > Dialisteraceae > Dialister. The sequence goes on from CAVHZP010000133.1 coordinate 1,918, forward strand.
ATTAAGCCGCGGCGGGCGGTTCTTGATGAGGTCCGCCACGATAGCGACGTCCACCATGTCGAAGTGGATGGCGTAATTGATTTCGTCTAAAACGATGAGATCCCACTTGTCGCTGGCCACTTCTTCTTCCACCATGTGCCAGGCTTTCTTTGCCAATTCCTTTTTGCGCAGGTACTCGGCCTCTTCTTCCTTGTCTTTATTATGAAAGACGAAGCCGTCGCCCATGGGGCGAATTTCTATATTTCCATTCACTTCGCCCAGTGCGCGGATGGCTTCCAGTTCGCCGTATTTCCAGCCGCCTTTGATGAATTGGAGAATCAGAACTTTCTGCCCGTCTCCCCAGGCGCGGACGGCGGTGCCCAGGGCAGCGGTGGTTTTGCCTTTGCCGGTGCCTGTATTGATGAGGACCAGCCCATTCTGTGGATGCATTATTCTCCCCTCTCTTTCTGTTCTTTGAAAGCGACGCAGGAAGCGATCCACTTCTCAGCGGCCCTCGGATTGCCGTCAAAGGAGAGGTGGAGGTAGCTGGCCAGCACATTGTCTTTGGCATATCCTTCCAGGTGCCCCGCTTTCTGCCTCGTGCCCTGGAGGCTATAGGCCCAGGGGAAATCGTCGCCGCAAGCGAGTGTGGAGAAATGGAATTCATGGCCTTTCAGCGTGTCGCCTTCGTCAGCAATGACGCTCTTCCGGAGGCACTTACCGGTGACATAGCCCACGCGCTGCAGCTTTTTCTGCATTTCGCAGACGCCGGGCACGAGGCCTGCCATGTCGTAGGTTTCTCCGTCAAAACCCTGAATCTTTTCACAAAGATACATGAGGCCGCCGCATTCCGCATAGACCGGCATGCCCCGTTTGGCCGCTGCCTGGATGGATGTCTTCATTGAAATATTATTTTCCAGTTCATGAAGGAACATTTCCGGGAAACCGCCACCGAAGATGAGGCCGTCTACGTCAGGAATTTCTGCATCCCGCAGAGGACTGAAGTCCACGAGCTCGGCGCCCAGGCGCTCTAGGGCTTCCAGGCTGGCGGGATAGTAGAAGGAAAATCCTTCGTCTCTCGCTACACCGATGCGAACTTTTTTCTCGGCAGCCTTTTCGCCCTCTTCTTCGGTTTCCAGAAGCGGCGCATTTCTAGCGATTTCCAGAAGCGCCTCGGTGTCCACCCATTTCCCGGCGGCTTCGCCCATGTGACGGATGATTTCCTCAGTCTCAATTTCCGTCACCGGCGTGAGCCCCAGGTGGCGCTCCGGTGTCTGCAAGCTGTCGTCCCGGTGGAACGCACCGATGACAGGCATATGAATTTTTTCCATCACTTCCCGCACCATGGCTTCGTGGCGGTCGGTCCCCAAGCGATTCAGAATGACCCCGGCGATGTGGACGTCCGGGTCATATTCGCGAAATCCCAACGCCGTGGCAGCGATGCTGTAACCCACGGACTTACAGTCCAGCACAAGAATCACAGGTGCCTGAAGTTTCTTTGCAATGTCGGCCGTGGAGCTGATGCCATTCGCCCCGCCGTCGTAGAGCCCCATGACCCCTTCGACGATGGAAATATCAGCGTCTTTGGAGAGGGACGCGAAGGTGGGTGCCAGGCGTTCCGGCGGCGTCATCCAGGTGTCCAGGTTATAGGAATTCCGCCCCGCCGCTTTGCCGTGGAAGCCCGGATCGATGTAGTCGGGTCCCACCTTGAAGGGCTGTACAGAAAGTCCCTGGGAGTGAAAATAAGAAAGGAGGCCGGTGACAATCGTCGTTTTCCCTACCCCGCTATTTGTCCCGGCTATGACAATACGCGGACGAGCGATATGTTCCATAATTATTTATCCTTTTTTGCAATAATGGTGGAGAGATAATTGGGCTGGTAATCCGCCGGCAGACTTCCGATGTCGCGAATGACGATTTCATCAGGCAGACCCGCACGAGATACCATCACCGAACGCTGCAGCATGTGGTGCTTCCGCAGCTCTTCCTGTACGAAGGCAAAGCTCTTGTAGACTTTCATGATGACCGCATTATCTGCAGCTGCCAGTGCCTGGTCGAATTTCTCGTGATCAGCAGTAGCCGGGATGATGAGCACATTCTCTTCCCACTCCGTCACCGGCAGGCCGATGTAGGACGCAATGCCCAGGAATGCAGGAATCCCCGGGATGGTTTCCACTTTGTACACGTCGGAATCTTTAAATTCATTGAAAATGTACATATAGGTGCTGTAGAGCATGGGGTCGCCCAAGGTGAGGAATACCAGATTTTTCCCTTCGTCCAGTTTTTCCTGAATCAGCTTGCGGTTCTCTTCCCACTGCTTATTTACAGCGTCCATGTCTGTATTCATCTGGAATACCATGGGCAGAATTTCCACGGTTTCAGGGATGTAAGGCTTTGCGATATTGAAAGCCACAGACCCTTCCTTTTTCTCCGTCTTCGGTGTGATGATCATGTCGGCGCTCTGAATCGCTTCCACTGCTTTCACAGTCAAAAGCTTCGAGTCCCCCGGACCCACACCGATACCAAACAACTTTCCTTTTTCCATTGCTATGCCTCCTCATATGCTTTTTAAAGAAATACAACTTCCCTTTTTCAAAATTTACATGCTCTGTTATTGTACCATGAAATGATGGTTCGGAAAAGGGAGCGGGGCTATCGGTTTAGTGATCACTGACCACTAAACCGATAGCGTAAATTCCTGATTTCATGCACTAAAAAACTGTACTCCGAAGAGTACAGTTTTTTGATTGGATTATTCACCTACAGGATATACGCTAACCTGTCTCTTATCTCTGCCGAGACGTTCGAAAGCAACTCTGCCTTCTGCGACTGCAAAGAGGGTATCGTCTTTGCCAATCTTAACGTTCAGGCCCGGATGGAGATGAGTGCCTCTCTGGCGAACGAGAATGTTGCCCGGTTTAGCAATCTGACCTGCGTGCATTTTGGTTCCCAGGCGCTGCGCGTTGGAGTCGCGGCCGTTCTTTGTGCTGGAAACACCTTTTTTATGAGCGAATAACTGAAGATCAAACAGTAACATGAAATTCACCCCTTTGTATCTAGAATTTTTAATTTATCGGGATACATAGCCCGAATGGACTTCAAGCCACATAACATGGTTTCGATAAGGACCTGGGATTTTTCATTTCTTGGAGAAGCGATATCCACGTCCAAAAAGCCCGAGTGAGAGTCGAATGTCCCTTCCAAGTGAAGCACATCCTGGAGTCCCATGGCTGTGGTAAGCGTCACCGCGGACACAGCTGCGCACACCAGATCATACTCCGCGTCTCCCTCGTATCCTTCCGCATGGCCGGACAGAGTGAAACCTTTGTAAAGACCTTCCGCATCTCTATGCATATCTGCGGTAATCATTAGCCTTCGATCTTTTCGATCTGAACTTTGGTGAATGGCTGACGATGACCCTGACGACGACGGTAGTTGGACTTAGCTTTGTATTTGAAAATACGGATCTTAGCTTCTTTGCCGTGTTCGAGAACTTTTGCAGTAACCTTAGCACCTGCAACGGTCGGCTGGCCAATCTTTACGTCTTCGCCGGATACGAGCAGAACTTCTTCGAAAGTTACTTCAGCGCCTGCTTCAGCGTCCAGTTTTTCAATGGAAATAATCTTGCCTTCTTCCACGCAGTACTGTTTGCCACCGGTTTTGATAATTGCGTACATGTGTGCACCTCCTCTTTACTATACTCGCCGAATATGGCAGCCTTTCGGCATTTACGGGGCCTGCTTCGTGCGGTTGCGTCATGGCACCTTGTACAATGACTTGATTATCTTATCAAATAAAAAAAGACTTGTCAATGGGGAAAAACAAGTCTTTTTA
>CAVHZP010000134.1:0-5663 GCA_963640485.1 bacterium
GAAACGATTCTGCAGCGCCCTCTGCCGCCGCCGGTGGAGTAACAAAAAGCAAGTCACCACCAGAGCCGCAGCGCGCCGCCGGAAGGAAGGCTGACAACTGTCTCTGGGATTTACATCTGCAGAGCATAAAGCGTGTAGCGAGGCAGACCGTACCACTCCTTTTCGTGAGTGCTGACTGCTACATGGCAGTAAAAATAGTAAGGGGGATTTAACGTAATGCAAAAACACAAATTTAAAATGGCCGTACTCCTGAGCCTGGGGCTGGGGTTGTACGCTTCTCCGTTGGCGATGGCTATGCCACAGAACGGCGTCATCGCCGGGGGCAGCGGTAGTATTTCCGCCTCGGGGTCTGTGATGAATGTGACCCAGCAGACCCAGAATATGTTTATCAACTGGGATTCCTTTTCTGTGGGAAAAGGCGAAAAGGTGCAGTTCGCCGGGCCCCAGGATTTCGCCGTGCTGAACCGCGTGGTGGGCCATGACGAATCGAAGATTTATGGGGAAATCAGCGCCAATCGTGGCAATGTGTACCTGGTCAATCCGAATGGCATTCTCATCGGAGATGGGGCTGTCATTAATACGGGAAGTTTCATTGCCAGCACGAAAGATGTGACCGATGTGCCGTCTTTCATCAATGGCGGACAGGTAAATTACCAGGGCGATGCCATGGGAAATATCATCAACCTGGGCAGTGTCACCGCGGACCATATCGAGATGCATGGCGATACCATCAGCTTGAAAGCTGGGAATCTGGACACCAATTTCAATTCCTCCGACATCACCATCGAGGCCAATGCGGTCCATGCCGGCTTCTGGGAAAATGAAGACGGTCGCATTGATGAAGATCTCGTTGCTGAGGTAAATAACAAATTAAATGTCAAGGCGGATGAATTCATCCTGAAAAATTCCATGTCGAAAATCCGAGAGGCGGTTAAAGCCAATAATAGAGGCCAGTATATGCTATCCCAAGACGATCTGGCCAGTGAAAGCTGGACAGGGCGTGCGCCAAGTCTAGAAAATGGTGCCGCCATCGATGGACTGGGGTATACCGTAGGAAATAAGACCATCACTAAGGGAAGTAGTGGCACCGGTATTTTCAGCTATATTTGCGATAATGTTCGCGTCGACAATTTCACCTTTGACCATATCACGGTCACGGATAGCTCCGACGTGGGGACTTTGGCAGGCCAGCTCGATGGAGATGGGATTCGCATCGCCAATGTCACCGTGTCCAATGGCAGCGTCACCGGGAAAAACTATGTGGGCGGACTCATTGGCTACTCTATGTTTGACAAAGGTAATACATTCTTGAATGTGCACAATGTAAATACCTCTGTCACCGGCCTCATCGAAGGACAAGCATCCGGTGCATATACAGGCATAGGAATCGGCGGCATCATCGGCTATGAAAACCCCAGTTGGGATCGCACCGAGAACACCAATATTTTCCGCAATGTATCCAATTCCGGTACAATCACCGGCCGGATGTATGTAGGCGGCCTGGCAGGTCGTCTCAGCACCGCCGACATGGATCAAGTGCGCAATACCGGCCGCATTGAGCAGAAGACCATCGGCGTTCAGACGAAGGGGGGGGTATCTTACGAAGACTCCTACTATATTGGCGGTATCGCGGGCGCCATCGGACCGAGAATGGACGTAGCAGCCCATGTGCGTATTCGCAATGCCTATAACAGCGGTACCATCGGTGTAGATACTTCGACAGATGATTACTATGATGACGGAGAATATATAGGCGGTATCGTGGGGATGATTTCCGGTCTTGACAAGAATGGCAAGATTTACGGCGCTACGGATACGGTGATCGAATACGCCCATAATACCGGCACCATTACGACCGGCTATAAGAGTGTCGGCGGTATCGTGGGCTTTGCCACCGGTCGCGGTGAAGAATTCGAAAATAACGCATCGGATATGATCATCCGCCACAGCTTCAATGATGGTGAAATCCGGGCATACTACAGTGGCGGTCTGGCCGGTACCTTTGGCGGCACCATCGAGCAGAGCTATAACAATGGCGCTTTGAATGCAGGTAAATACTCCGGTGGCCTCGTTGCCGAAACGGATTACGTTCTCGATAATGATACGGTTATCCGGGACAGCTACAACACCGCAAATGGCACAGCCCATACGGGTGGCATTATAGGTATAGATTACTCCGAGGGCACCACCACGCTGGAACGGGTCTGGAATGAAGCGTCGATCTATACAGACAACTACCATGCCGGCGGCATCATCGGCGAGGCTGATGATTGTAGTTCTATTACCATGAACCAGGTCTATAACTTTGGCATGGTGCAAGGGGAGGACTCTACCGGCGGTATCATCGGAGAGACGAATAACTGTGGTTCCATTACCATGAACCAGGTCTATAACTTTGGCAAGATACAGGGGATGTACAGTGCCGCTGCCGGCGGTTTAATCGGAGAGACGTATGACTGTGGTTCCATTACCATGAGCCAGGTCTATAACTTTGGCATGGTACAGGGCGGGGACTATACCGGCGGTTTAATCGGTAAGAATGACGTTGATACCGATGGCACTATTACAATCCGGCAATCGGCGAATTATGGCCGGATTCTCTCTGATGACGGTGAATACATAGGCGGATTTATCGGCTATTTTTCCACGGATGGAGATAACACGCTTTCCATCACTGACAGCACCAATTTCGGCAATGTATCCGGAGCGGAATCTGTCGGCGGATTTATTGGCCATTGTGGGATAGATGTCGATTCGACTCAACTGGAGATAACGAACTCTCATAATTATGGAACGGTGACTGCGAGGGATGAACCGGCCACCGCCGGCGGCATAATCGCTTACATCGACTGGTACGATACGAACGATACGGAGACGCTATCCAGGCTGGCTGATGCCGTTCACATCAAAGATTCCGGCACTGTCGGCGATATCGCTGTAGGTGTAGTAGACTACAAAAAAGATGGTAAATGGGTAGAGGAACATGTCGGCGATTTCGGTGCAGAAACTCAGCTGCCCGCTGTGCCGGCTACAACAATCGATCCCCATTCACCATTCCTCACCTGGAAGAACACAACCACTGTGGATACCGAAGGGAAAGTGGGCACAGAAACGGGCAGCTATCCTGATGGCGGCTATGTGTGGAAGATGTATGAAACCGGCAAAAAAGACGGGGATGGCCATACACTGTTCTACAAACCGCTGCTGACGGCATTCCAGACGAAGGTAGTGACGCAGGAGAATAGCGTGGAAGCCGGCGCCGGTGACGTATCCGGTGCGCTCTACGATGTGACCATGCCTGACGGGCAGCAGATCACCGGTGTGGATTGGCAGCGCGTCCTGGCATTGCAGGACCAGTTCACCCGCGTGCAGTACCGGGGAGACGGCTCGCAGCAGGCAGCCTATACGGCATCGAATGGGGAAGCCGGCGGCAGCGTACCGGGACATCTCTACGGATTTTACAATGCCAGCCAGCAGGGGCTGAACATCTTTACCGCGCCGGGGACGGTCAAGCCGGAGGAGCCGGTGACACCGGACATTCCTCATCGGGAAATCAGCCGCAACGATTACCTGTACAGCGATGAACACGACACCGGAGACGGGAAGCTGAACTGGTACATGCATATGCCGCCTGCCATTTACATCCAGGACGCAGGCGTACACATCGGGGATAACTAACAGGGGGCTTATAGAATGAGAGTGTTTTCTAAAAAACAATGGCGGACCATGTTGCTGGCCATCGCGTGCTGCACGGTAGGTACATCGGCCTATGCGGCCGGCGTGTTGCAGCCGGTGGATCCTTCGGCGCAAAAGCTGCAGGTGAATGAAATGGCTGAGCGTAAGCAAATGGTCATCGATGATGAGAACCGGCTGCATCAGCAGGAGCTGAAGGGAGAGGCTACATTTCATGTGGAGAAAATTCAGCTGGAAATAGAAGGCGATATCCAGGCGGAGGAGCTCTCCCCCATCCTGGCGTCTTATGAAAATAAAGACGTCACCTTCGATACATTGCAGAAGGCGGCCAGCGAGGTCAATACGTACTTGCGCAAGAAGAAAGGCTATTACCTGGCCACCGCTTTTTATCCGGAGCAGGATATCCAGAACGGCATGGTGACTATGAAGGTCGTGGCCGGCACTTATGGCAAAGTCCACATCTACAATGACACCAAGCTGTCTGATTACCGGGCGGTGAGCTACTCCAAGCCTCTCGAAGAGGGCAAGGAAATCAAGACGCGGCGCATCGAAGGGGTATTGGAAAACTACAACAATCTCCCGGGCATTGAAGCGAAAGCCGTCATGAAGCCGGGCAGCCAGATCGGCGAAAGCGACATCGATATCTACTTGAACACCATCAAAGATACGGAGGTCAGCGTGTTCGCAGACAATTACGGCACCAAATATGCCGGTCGCTATCGCTATGGGGTCAATGTGCAGATGAATAATCTGGACAACAATGGCGATGCACTGACGGTGGGCGGTTTGTTATCCACCAATGGCGATACGAAAGACTACTGGATGAGCTATGAAATCCCCAATGGACACCATGGCAGCCGGCTGGGCGTGTCGTTCTCTCACATGGGATATGAATTGGGCGATTGGTACAGCCGCATCGGCGCCAAGGGCAAAGCAAATACCCTGAGCCTGTACGGCAGCACGCCGATCATCCAGAAATCCGACACCTTTATGAAACTTTTGTACGGCATCAGCTACCGCCGGTTTAGCGATGAGTACAGACAGTTCGGCTACCAGTCGAAGAAAGAAACCAAAAGTTTCTACCTGGGCGTGGGCGGCGCTTACGAAAGTCCCCGGACTTACACCAACTACACCGCTATTTACAGCCGGGGAAATACGGAAAATACACACCTCACCTTCAATGGACAGCGCCATGACGAGCTGACCCAGGACGCAGGCAATTTCCACAAATTCAATCTGGACGCGGTCCATGTGGATCGTCTCAGCCAGGACTGGAATCTGCGCTTCACCTTCCACGGACAGATGGCCAGCCGGGCGCTGGACGGCTCTGAAAAAATGAGCCTGGGCGGCCCCTACGGCGTCAGAGCTTACCCCTCCAGTGAGGGCTCTGTGGACGCCGGCTACCAGGCCAGCGCCGAGCTGCAGTACAACCTGACCAAAGGGCTCACTGTGGGACCGTTCTTCGATATCGGCAAAGGGACCACCGATAAGAACAACGACGCCCACCGCAAGCTCATGGGCTGGGGCATCGGCATCCAGTACATGAATAAGAAAGAATATTACCACCGCCAGCCCCAGTGGTACGTCAGACTTGACTGGGCCAGAAAGATCGATGCGGAAGATAATATTTCCACCACCTCCAACGGCAAGAACCAGCTGTGGTTCCGCGTTGTGACATTGTTCTAGGGAACCACTGATTAAATCGTTATCTGAAATCATACTGGAATTTTTATGCAAGACGAGGAAAAGAAATCTGAGAATAGTGAGCCTATTTGAGGATTTCTTTGACGAAGTATTGCGTAAAAATTCGTATGATTTCTGATTCTTCGATTTAATCAGTGTTTCCCTAAACATACAAAAAACCGCAGGTTGCGTGAGTAACCTGCGGTTTTTTGTGTGCTGCTGCCGGCGGAGGCCAACCCCCGCCCTTCGGGCCCTCCCCCTTCCAAAGGAAGGGGGTATATATAAGG
>CAVHZP010000135.1:0-5615 GCA_963640485.1 bacterium
ATGGTTCCTCCTTTAGGAAATGGGGATAAGGGATTGGGGATAAGGGATAAGGCGCCGGTAATGCTTCCGCCAGTGCATACATATCGCTGCGGCTTCTAGCTTCTAGCTACTAGCTGCTGGCTGTTAGGGAAATATCTCACCAAAGCAGGAAGTGCGGAACGCTCTTTGCTGTTGCCACTTTGCTCCTCTAGCCGGCTAGAAGCTAGCAGCCAGCAGCCAGGAGCTGCACCGACATGTTCGCACCAGCGGCGGTATCACTAACAAAAAACCCTCCCCAACGCCAAAGGCATCAGGGAGGCGCAACGGCGCGGTACCACTCCTTGTTTCACTCAGCCGTCGTATAAAGAAGGAAATAAAAACGCCCCTGTCCACTGGGGACAAGGGCGATGTACGCGGTACCACCTTGCATTATACTTGGCTTATCCTTAACGCGGATCAACGCTTGCCTACTCATTTCAGCATCGGGCTCCCGGGTGACACGCTTCTCTTCCATACCGGTTCCCATCCTCCCGGCTCTCTGTGATTTCAGAAAAAAGCTTAATCCCGCTCATCGCTTGGTTATAAAATTAACGGTTGTATTATACGGCATGGGGGAATGGTGTGTCAAGAGATTTTAGTGGTAAGGGATAAGGGATAGGGGATAAGGGATAAGGCGCATTTAGCGGAAGCGAGGAATGGTGGTAGCCACTCCTCACTTTCAAAGGCATCACCCGCCCTACGGGCACCCTCTTCAGAGAAGAGGGCTTAGCACATTTGACTAAGCAGTCAGATGCGCCCTTATCCCCTATCCCCTATCCCTTATCCCTTTTTCTACACTCTCATCCCCGCTCTCAGCCTCTTCACCACATTTCTCCCGATTTCCAGGTTCCAAAAGGCGTAGAGGTAGGCCTCCATGATGAAGAGGATGTACATGATGACCAGGCTCGCGATGGTGAAGGTGGATTCCTCCGGATTTGGATTCAGGGAGAATATAGGCGCCAAGGGGGCCCAGAGCCAGTTGAGCATGTCGAGCATACGCTCATTCGCCTGCGAAAGGTCGTCGACGAGGCCGAGGACGTAAATGGAGAAAAACCATTTATAAGTCATTTCCACCACGAAGGCGAAGCTGGTCAAGTGCAAGGTCTTTTGGGTGGAAAGATTATGACGGAAACCATAGCCCAGAGCGAGACCCAGGGACGCGGCGTAGAAGGCGGTGGTGAGTCCGATTTCCGGGCCGCCGATCACGTTGACCAGTAAAATTTCAGCGACTGCCGTACCGACGCCCCACTTCATGCCGTGGAAATCGCAGATCACCGCGATGGGCACCGCCGATGCCATCATGGTGAGCACCACCAGAAAGGGCATGAACAGTTTCAGAAGCACCAGTATGGCCGCGATCGCCGCCGCTGCCGCTGCCTCGGTGAGATATTTCGTTTTTCGTACAGATGGATTGATTGGGGTCATAATGTCCTTTCTCTATTGGTGGATAACACCGCTAGTGCATACATGTCGCTGCAGCTCCTGGCTGCTAGGGAAACACTGATTTAATCCAGCTCTTCGCTGAAATATTTGTCAAATTTTGGTATAATAAAGGTATCATAAACAAATCTTAGAAAGGTGGTACCCGCTATGACTCCGACAAGCTTTACCGATTTCGAATACGATAACCGCAAAAAGAAAACTCGCCGTGAAAAGTTCCTTGAAACCATGGATGCCATGATTCCGTGGAGTGATTGGATTGCCTTAATTGCGCCATATTATCCTGATGGTAAGCGCGGCCGTCCCACCAAAGGTATCGAGACTATGCTTCGTATGTATCTGATGCAGAACTGGTTTAAACTTTCTGACGAAGGCGTCGAAGACTGCATCTACGATAGCTATGCGATGCGCTCTTTCATGCATTTGGATTTCAATGTAGAACAGGTTCCTGATGCCACAACATTACTCAAATTTCGCCGCTTAATCGAGAAGCATGATATTGGCAGAAAAATTTTTGAAGACGTCAGAGATCGCCTGGACAGAAATGGCCTCATGATGCATGGTGGCACCGTCGTTGATGCAAGCATCATCGAGGCTCCCTGTTCCACAAAGAATCGAGAAAAGAAGCGCGACCCCGAGATGCATCAGACACAGAAGGGTAACCAGTGGCACCACGGCATGAAAACCAACATTGGCGTTGATGCCGGCAGTGGTTTTGTGCACGAAGTTACGGCAACTGCTGCCAATGTAAGCGATATTGTAGAAGCGCACAAGCTCATTCGAGATGATGACGAGGTCGTTTATGCAGATTCAGGCTATACCGGCTTAGAAAAGCGTCCGGAAATCGTCAATCATGAGCATCATTCCAAAATTGATTTCAGAATTAACTTGCGCCCCAGCCGCCATAGGACAACCGATGAATACCTCGGTTTTAACTGGGAAAAAGACGATGAACATCGTAAATCTGCAGTGCGCTGCAAAGTTGAGCATGTATTTTTGATTGTAAAAAAGCAGTTCGGCTATTCCAAGGTGGTGTATAGGGGCCTAGCCAAAAACCTGAATCGTTTTAACGTGCTCTTTGCTTGCGCCAACATCGTGATGTGTGCGAGGGCTGGCAGCGCAGCGATAGAGCGCTTCTGCATGGGCTAAGTGCGCCCAAAACGCAGAAAAATGGGTAATAGCGGGGAAAAATACCCCCCAAACCACTTATTTAAGGCAAATTGTTCACAAAAACAAGCTTTTTCTCTAAAAAAAGGCTTTGTGAATAGCTTAAGCCATCAAAACATCGATTTAATCAGCGTTTCCCTAGCTTCTGGCTGCTGGTCGGCTAGTGGAACATCTCTCCTAATAGCAAAGAGCGTCCCGCAGTAAAGAAGCGGGTAATAAAGTGGGTCCTTCCGTAGGAAGGGCCATCCGCTTTAACCTCCTTCCTCTGGAAGGAGAGGAGCCGCTTGCGGTGGAGGTTGGCGAGCACTAGGGAAACATGTGCCTCTTCTGCTAATAGCGGGACGCACTTTACCACTCAGTGAGCCTGTAACTCTAGCCGGCTAGCAGCCAGCAGCTAGGAGCTAAAGCGACATGTATGCACCCGCGGTAGCATCGCTACAGGCAGCGCACCAGCTCTTCCTTCTCCGCTCGTGAGAGCTGCTTGATGCGGTACTCCTGGCTCCGGGCCTCGTGCTCGGTCTCCCATTCATGATACCACACCAATTCAACCGGCCGGCGGCTTTTTGTATATTTCGCACCCCGACCTTTATTGTGCGTCTCCACCCGCTTCGCCACGTCCACGGTGAAGCCGGTGTACAGCGTCCCGTCGGAGCAACGGACGATATAGGTATAGTAAGTTCTTTTTTGTTCCATAAGTTTTAGAGGATAGCGCTATCGGTTTGGTAGTCAGTAATTAGTAATCAGTAGTCAGGGCGCGTTTAACGCTATTTCAGCATGAAGCTGTTACCGCCATCGACTTTAGTGATCAGTAATTAGTGGTCAGTAATCAGGGCGCGCTTGCCTGTAGGGGAAAGTGCCAAGCCCTCTCTCGATGAAGGAAAGTGCTCCATTTACTGCTATCGTCCAACGCGTCCTGACCACTGATTACTAATTACTGATCACTAACTGATAGCGTCAATCCCCCCCAATCAGTACCACTCATTAATCCAATTCTTTTCTTTCGGCAGCATGGCGCAGGCCAGCTTGGTGATGCGGTTTCTTTCTTCCTCATCTTTGGTGAGCCAGGTGGCTCTGTCCAGGTCCAGGAGTTCTTCGAAATCGGCGGCGCCGAAGAAGAGTTCAGCGAGACTTCCGGCGCTGATGGAGAAGGCGGGCTCGGGGATGTGAGCGCCCAGTTTCAGTCCGGAAATGTCTTCGATGTGGCATTTCAAAGAGTAGAAGACGTCCTCTTTCAGGGCATGAATGGCACCGCGTTCGGCGCGGAGGACGTAGATGCCGCTATTTCCCGGGAGGAAGGAGTCTACCAACTGGAAGGCGATCTCGCCGGTGACGCCGCGGGGCGCGGCGAGGCCGTCGAAGGCAGCCACCGGGTCCAGGATGCGGCCCAGCATGAAGGGGAAGGATTTATTTTCTATATAACAATGCTCTGCGCCGTCGGGCCAGTAGCGGTAAGAGCCATCGTCCAACGGCTCCTGCCAGTGCACGCGGTCGATGGAGCCCTGGTGGCCGGCGAGGAAAGCGTAGAGGCCTTTGCGTCCCGCTTCGGTGGCGAATGCCATTTCAGAAACCTGGAGCGTCCTGTCGTCGATGCTGTAGCAGAGGTAGCCCGCGGGACCCTTGTCGTCGTAAACGATGACGATGAAACCTTCCAGGAGCGCCCCTTCGATGTGGCGCTGCCAGGACGCTTCGTCCCGGAGGGCGTAGCCATTCCGCTTCGCCGTGTAAGCGTCGTAAATGGCGGCGAGGTCCTGCCAATCCGTCGGCGCGTTCACCATGCGCGAGGAGCGAGCGCGCTTACCTAGCGCCGAAAGCCGCTCAGGCGCTGCGCTCCGCGCCCAGTGGTGGTCGTAGAACCCAAAGCCCATGGGGAGGTAGAACGATGCCGCCGAAGGCATCAAGAGGGAAATCGATTTCCCTTCCTTCCAGGACAGGTGGAAGGCCCCGCGAATGAGTTCCTTCGCCAGCCCCTGCCCCCGGGCCGCCGGATGGGTCGCCACGCCGACGATGTAGTCCGCAGCATAAGATTTCCCGCGCACGGAAATCTCATACGGCCGCCGGTGCAAGTCGCAAGCCGCGCCGCCCGCCTCCTCGCCCAGGAGCACTTCTTCGGGGCGGCAGATTTTGGAGAAATACCAATCAAAGAAAGGATCTCCGGGCTTCTCAAAGGCGTAGCTCCAAAGGGAGCGCACCACGTCCATGTCTTTTTCGTCTGCTTTTCGGATTTGCATAGTTCGTCCTTTCAACGCGGGAGGTTTAGTGATCAGTGATCAGTGATCAGTAATCAGTAGTCAGGACGCATCCAGTAAATGCGCCCTGATCACTGACCACTGACCACTGATCACTGACCACTAATCACTGATTACTAAACCGCCAACGTTATACGCTCTTCACCGTCACATCATATTTCACCGTCAAATGATCCGGATTGTACCCCATTTTCGCTTCTCTTAGTCCCGGCAGGCCCAGGTCTTCTTCGCGATTTACAAATTCGGTGTCCGCAAATTCATGGATCAGGAAATCGCGATTGATGGCCTGGTAGAGGCCGCGGATTTCGGGATTGGCTTTTTCGAAAATGATATGAGCCAGCTTGTCATTCACCAGGTCGCCATTGGTGAAGGCTTCCACTTTACCATAGATGCGGATTACCGCGCCTTTGATGTGGAGATCGTCCCAATACTGGAAGCAGCGGCGAATGGCGGCTTCTTCATCCTCGATGTCGCCGTGGCGGACGAACCAGTCGTGAATCCCTTCCAGCGCATCTTCGCGATTTTCCCTGGTGATCGGTTCGTACTGATAGTCCGAATACTGGCGCAAGAAGCTATTCAGATGATTCTTCTTCATGCGGAACTTCTTCCCCGGCAGGGAAATCATGTCCGCCGTGCGATACACATACTCTTCCATGTCCCGGTTTTCCCGGAAATCATATTTCCCCGGACACAGCCGCTCGATTTCCTCCTTCACCCAGGGGGACGCGGAAATCAGGCGGAAGG
>CAVHZP010000136.1:0-5603 GCA_963640485.1 bacterium
GTCTTGCACCATCGGGCTGGTCAGAAATTCAGATGGCGATTTAATCAGTGTTTCCCTGGAAGAATGAAATACCGGCTTAAATTTACCAGTGCCTACAAAAAAGGATATAAGATTGCCAAAAAGCGCGGACTAAACCTCACGCTGCTGGAAAATGTGGTAAGCGATTTGCTGGAAGGCAAATCGCTGGCACCCAAGTATCGTGACCATGAACTGCGTGGAAACTGGAGCGGCTTTCGCGAATGCCACATCCAGCCTGATTGGTTACTCATCTACTTGATTGAGAACGATATCCTAACGCTGACTCTTGTGGATACAGGAAGTCATTCTGATCTCCTTGACCGATAAAGCATAAAAAATGAGAAGACGAAATTTCCATCTCGTCTTCTCATTTTTTATTTTCCATCCTTTATATACGGCGCCTGTTCAAAGTGGAGCTCGATGATGCGACTGGGGCGGCCTCTTTGCTTTGGCGAATTCTTCCCCACCTCCACGCAGCAGCCGATGTCCATGAGCTTCAGCAGGATGCGGTTCATGGTGCGTTTGCGGATGCCCGAGGCGTCTGCCAGCTCTGCCGGCGTGAAGGCGATGCGATGCTCTTTCTCACACAGGTCAGACATGATTTTTAGATATTCGAAATTGATGCTCGCCCGCTGGGCCAGGATCATAAGGTAGTCCTTCGACTCCTTCACTGGCGCTGCATTGCCATATTGAATAGGACCGATGAGGCTATTCTTTTCGCCCAGGAAGAAGGCGCAGTTTCCCCCATTGTACATAGCGTATTTCATGGCTTTTTCTGCCTGGAGCTTGGCTTCCGACGCCATGGGACCCATGCTAAATCCCACAGAAATTGTGATCCCCGCCTTTTCTTTTACCGTCCGCAGCAAGTCGAACCGAGTGAACTGGTGAGTGATTGTCTGCAATAAGCGGCTGGTGGAAATCAGAAAGAACGAATTATTTCCCGCCGGAAAGACCGCGGCCTTGAGCTCATGAGCGAAATCGAAGAGCAACTGGCTCGCTGCCAACCGGGCTTTGGCAAATTCATAGGCTTTCTCCTCGGTGAGTTCCTCGGGTTTCGGGGCATCGAAGGAAATGGCGATGGCCGCCGTCTGCTCTTCCTGCCGTTCCAGTTGAGAATGAGTCACCACTTCCTGCACCACGTGGCGCACGTCCTCGAAGGAAGGCATCATGTAGTATACCGGGATGTGGTTCTTTTTCAGTATTTCATACGTCACAATGAAAATGGTGGCGCAAAAGGCAGCCTTTCCCTTTTTGTACTCCTCTATCATGAGCTCCGCATTTTTCTCCATGTAGCCTTCGGCGGTAAAAGTGCCGTAGGAGATGTAGGAAATATAGCTGTCCTTCGCGGTGATGCCGGCCTCGTCTAAAGCCTGGTGGAAAAATTCCGGATTCTGGAAATCGGTGATGAATCGGGGTGGATAGCCATCCATGGACGCCCGGGCGAGGATGCGAAGAAATGCGGAGGAGGAGCGCGGAATGCCATACCAGGGCACCGCCGGAGCCAGGTGCTTCGCTGTCCATCGGCGAGCTGTCTCTCCCAGAAATAGAAAAACATCGCAAGCGTGCTGCTCCCCTTCCAGCTTCGCCGGCAGGTCGATCAGGTTCGTATAGGGGACAGGCGTGAAGGAAATATCCGAGAAGTCGTGAGCGATACGTTTGAAGGTTTCCCGAAGCCACACATCGGGTCCCACCAGTCCAATCCGCATATCCCTCACCTCCTTGTAGCCATAATTCTATTTCTTTAAAAAACTATGATTTCATTCGATAATTCGATAGATTCATTATACAAGGTACTTTTCGGTTTGTGATTATCGGTCAATTTAAAGTCTATATTTAATCCTTTTAGGGTCAAGCCCCTTCCTTTATGATAAAAACACTTTCATAAGCACCGCTAAGCGCGCAACGAGGCCGCACAGAAATCCCCCTTTTCCAAGAGATTTCTTGCGCCTTTTTTTGTGCCCTCCAAGCGGACAGGTAGTATAGGAGGTAGGGAAAATGAATAAGACCTTAGAAGAATTGTTCCAGCAGGCGGAAGCGGCTAAACCGGAGATGATGAAGACCTGGGAAATTTTGGTCAATCGGGACTGCGGCTCTGACAATAAAGCCGGCGTAGACCTGGTAGGCCAGGACGTGAAAGCCTTTCTGGAACCGCTGGGCTTTGATGTGTATTTCCATGAATACGAAAAAGCAGGAAATATGCTGGTGGCTACGTATGGCGATGTGACCAAACCTTTCGTAATCCTCACCGGTCACATGGACACCGTATTCAAAGACGGCGCCGCTGCGGCTCGTCCATTCACGGTAAAAGATGGCAGAGTCACCGGCCCGGGATGCCTGGACATGAAGGGCGGCGTCACCATCCTTCTCTATGCGGTGAAATTCCTCATCGAAGCAGGCTACGACAAGTATCCGCTGAAAATCATTCTGGCCGGCGATGAAGAAGTGGGCCACAACCAGTCCGACGCCGCCAATGATTATCTGGAAGAAGCCAAAGGCGCTATCATGGGCTTCAATCTGGAAACCGGCTACCTCAACAACGGCGTGGTTGTCGAAAGAAAAGGCTGCTGCCGTTTCGAATGGGACTTCGAAGGTGTAGGCGCTCACTCCGGTAACAATCCTCAGGACGGCCGTAGCGCGGTGCAGGAATTCTGCCACAAAGCCATCGACATGGAAAAGCTGACGGATTTTGAAGAAGGCACCACCATCAATGTAGGCGTCATTTCCGGCGGCACCGTAGCCAATGCGATCCCGGAACACGCACACTGCGTCGTGGATGTCCGTTTCCGCACGGAAAAAGGTCTTGCTCGCGCTGTAAAAGGTTTCGAAGAAATCGCAAAGAAACAGTACATCGCTGATACGAAGACTTCCTTCTACCAGACCACCCGCATCGAAGCCATGGAACGCTTAGACTCCACCCTCGCACTCCTGGACAGAGCCAATGCAGTAGCCGCAGAAGTCGGCCTGCCTCCTATGCCGGGCATCGCAGTCGGCGGCGGCAGTGACTCTGCTTACCTCACCAAAGCAGGCATACCCACCCTCTGCGCCGTAGGCGTACGCGGCCAGTTCAACCACACCGAAAGAGAATGGGCAGAAGAAGCATCCCTCGTAGAAAGAGAAAAGCTGCTGCTGGCTATGCTGACCAAACTGTAAGAAATCCGGAAATCGCTGATGCCATCCGAATTTCTAATCAGATTTCGAAGGCATCCGTGACTTCCTTTGTGAGAGTGTAGGAGAAATTATTATGGATGAGAAAAAGGAACTCAAAGTCACGTGGAAAGGCTGGCTGTCGCTGGCATTTCTGATCATTTTATTTTCCGGTACCTTAGGCAGCCAGACCGGCTGGCTCAAAGCCTTCGACCTGAATTCCCTGGTCGGCGCTTTCGGTAAAGCAGAAGGCGCGAAAATCGCTTTCGTCGGCACCGGCGGATTTGGTGCCAAGGAAGGCATGATGGTGGGCCTCTCGCTGATTCCTACCGTCATGGTAGCCCAGGGCCTCCTGGATGTATGCGAAAGCTACGGCGCTCTGAAAGCAGCCGCTAAGCTCTTCCACCCGCTCTTGCGTCCGCTCCTCGGCATCCCGGGCGTCGCAGGGCTCGCCTTCGTTTCCAGCTTCACCAGCTCCGACGTAGGCGCTTTCATCACCAAAGATATGTATGAAAAAGGGGAAATCACCGACGATGAACGTACCGTCTTCGCCGCTTACCAGTACGCCGGCTCCGGCACAGTAAATAACACCGTCGCTGCCGGTGCTGCGCTGGTACCCATTTCTGTACTGCCCATCGGCGCCATCATCGGCATGATTATCATCGTCAAAATCATCGGCGCTAACTTGGTACGCATGTACCTCAAGGTCTATCACAAGAAACATCCGGAAGGAGGCGCAGCATAATGGCTGAAGCTACGGAAAAGAAAAAATTATCTGCCCCTGAACTTTTCATGCAGGGCGCGAAAAAAGGTTTCTACATCGGCGTAGAACTCATCGTTCCCGCTATGGTCATGGCATATGCCCTCCTCGCCTTTTTGAAATTCCTGGGCATCATGCCCATCATCGGCCAGATCCTTGGCCCAGTCATGGGTGTCTTCGGCCTTCCGGGTGAAGCGTCCCTGGCCCTCCTGGCTGCCTTCTTCGCGAAAGCCGCCGGCGCTGCCACTGCCGCTTCCCTCTACTCCGCCGGCACCATCACCGCTGCCCAGGCCACCATCCTCTTCCCGGCCTGCATCACCATGGGCACCCTGATCGGCCACTTTGCTCGCGTCGTCCTGGTATGCCGCGTCCGCTCCATTTACTATCCGGTCATGTTCCTCACCCCCATCATCGATGCTGTCATCGTTATGTGGATGACCAAAGCCGTACTGATGCTGAGTGGTATCGAGTAAAATTTTCCAATAAAAAAGATGAGGCCCCTTGGGAGTCTCATCTTTTTTGTTGGGAAAGTAAACGGGCTTACCGCTATTGATTTAGTAGTCGGTAGTTAGTAATCAGTAGGCAGGCCACATTTAGCTACTACCCCATTCGCCATCACAACACGATGTAAGAGTAGCGCCATGGCGTCCCGATTACCGACCACCGACTACTAAACCACTAGCCCCTTTTCACTCTACCACTCACACGTACAATTCCGCGATGGAATAGAGCGCTGCTTTGCCGGCCAATTTCACGCGATTTCCTTCCATGCGGCAGTAGAGCATGCCGCCACGCGGCGAGGCCTGGTAGGCGAGGATTTCCTCTTTGCCCAATTTCTTCGCCCAGTAGGGAACGATGTGGCAGTGACCGCTACCGCAGACCGGGTCTTCGTCCACCGAGAGCTTCGGCGCAAAGGAGCGGGACACGGAGTCGGTCTCCTTGCCTCGGGCGGTGACTTGCAGGAGAGAGCCTGGGAGCGCTTTCACCTTTGCCATATCCGGCGTGAGGGCGCGCACTGTTTCCTCGTCTTCGAGCACAGCCAGGAGGTCTCGTCCCATGTAGGCTTCTACGATTTTCGCGCCGGCGGCCTCTTCCATTTCCTTTGTCACGGCGATGGACTTGAGGTCATAGGCAGGGAAATCCATTTCTAAGAGCTCGCCTTTCTTTACCACCGTCAGCCGTCCGCTCAGTGTGTCAAAGAAGAGTGTGTCTTTCTCGGTTTCATAGAAACGGAAAAGCACATAGGACGCTGCCAACGTGGCATGGCCGCAGAGATCAATTTCCCCGCCCGGCGTGAACCAACGCAAGTGATACGCGTCCCCGGTCTTCACCAGAAACGCGGTTTCGGAAAAATTGTTTTCCTTTGTGATTTGCATCATCACTTCATCGGTGAGCCAGTTCTCCAGGACGCAGATGGCCGCCTGGTTTCCTGCAAACACATGATCCGTAAACGCATCGACTACATATTGTTTCATTGGGGTTCCTCCTTGTGAAATCAATCATTTCTGAAATTGACTTCATTTTAGCAAGGCGGTATGATACATACAACTTTTGAATTGTATGGAAAACAATTTGAAGCTTAGTAGTCCGAAAGTAAGAAGATTTACCGCTATCAGTTTAGTAATCAGTAATTAGTAATCAGTGATCAGGACGCGCTTAACAAGTGCTTCGACCGCCAATC
>CAVHZP010000137.1:0-5584 GCA_963640485.1 bacterium
AGCCAGGAGCAGAATGAGATTCGCACATTTCAGAAGTGGGGGCTCGACATCAAGACCCATCGGGAGAAGATGGAGAAGCGGGAGCTGGATAAGGAGTTTAAGGACCCGAAGAATCCGCTCCGCGTGGTCTTCGTGTGCGCTATGTGGCTTACGGGCTTCGATGTGAAGTGTCTCTCGGCGCTGTATCTCGATAAACCGCTGAAAGCGCACACGCTGATGCAGACCATCGCCCGGGCGAACCGGGTGAGCGAGGGAAAGAGCAATGGCCTCATCCTGGACTATATCGGCATCTTGAATCCATTGAAAAAGGCGCTGGCGGACTATACCGCCGATAGAAACGGGGGAGACGGCGCCCTTCCTACAGTAGATAAGGAGAAACTCATCGAGCGAATCCTCGCCGTCATCGGTAAGGCAAAAGATTTCCTGAAGGAGAACCACTTCCACCTTACGCAACTGGTGGAAGCGGTGGATTTCGAAAAGCTGGAGCTTCTGGAGCGGGCGGCCAATGTGGTCTGTGAGTCCCTGGAAAAGAAGAAAACGTTCACCACTTATGCGGCAGAGCTGGACCGGCTCATGAAGTATACTGACCGGGATGATGTGACCAGCGCAGCGCGGAAGGACTACGAGGCCATCTCTGCCATCTATCGGATGCTGCGGAAAGAGCGAAAGCATACGGACACCACGGACCTGGCGGTGGAAATCAATGAGATCGTGAGCCGGTATGTGGAAATGAAGTCGCCCGGCCTGGTGCGGGAGGGGGAGAAGAGGAAAAGCAAGCCCATCGATATCAGCGCCATCAATTTCGCCCTTCTGCAAAAGGAATTTGCCCGATCGAAGAAGAAAAATCTTCTCATGCGGGACCTGGAGGAGGCCATCTGCCAAAAAATCCACAGCATGATGCGCAATAATCCGGGGCGTATTAATTTCTACGAGAAGTATCAGGAAATCATCGAGCGCTACAACGCGGAGCAGGACCGGACCACCATCGAGAAGACTTTCCAGGACCTCCTGGCACTTTCGGAGAAGATGACCGAAGAGGCCCAGCGTTACGTCCGCGAAGGCTTCACCAGCGATGAAGAGCTCTCGCTCTATGATATTCTTTTGCAGAAGGATAGGGTTCTGGAGAAGGAGGATATCAAGGCACTAAAGGCCGTGGCGTCCACGCTCCTTCAGAAAATCAAAGCCAAAATCGCCGAGCTGGATCATTGGACCGATAAAGAGGAAACAAGGGCCGATGTGAAAAACCTCATCCGCGATACTCTGTGGAATGGCCTGCCTCTCTGCTACGACGATGAGAGCATCCTCCTCTACCGCCAGAAGGTGTATGAATATGTCTATCAAAGGTACAAGCCCGTGGCGTAGGGCTAGGGAAACGCTGATTAAATCGAAGATTCAGAAATCATAAGAATTTTTATTCATAGCTTCGTCAAGAAAATCCTTAAATAGCTCGCTATTCGCGGATTTCCTTTCCTCGCTCTGAATAAAAATTCAAGAATGATTTCTGAAAACGATTTAATCAGTGTTTCCCTAGGGAAATACTGATTACACTGCAGTCAAACGCGTCCTGACTACCAACCACTGACTACTAAATCGACAGCGCTAATCGCCGCAAAACGATGATGAAAATTTCTCCGATTTCCTGTACAATAAGGGCAGAGAGTAGAACAAGTATTTACCATATGAATTCAGGAAGGAGCATATAAATGAAACTTTGGTTGAAGAGAGCTTTGGTATCTGTGGGTCTGGCGGGGGCGCTGGTATGTCCGGCGGCGGCTAGTGATGTGGTGCAGGAAGACGACATCGCGAGCCAGGTGCGTATGATCGTGGAGAATCGGGCCCAGTGGGATCGCCCGGAAATGGATATGGACACCATCGGTTATCTGGTGACGGACATGGATCAGAATGGGCGGCTGGAAATCCTGGTTTCCCGTTTCGGTGGCACCGGGCTTTTCACCTACACGGACGGCTACGAAGTGAATGATACGAAGGACGGCCTCTTGCCTATCACGAAAACATGGATCGAAGGGCAGTCGGAGATGGATCTGATGATGAGTGATTCTGTGCCTATGTACACACAAGGAAAAGATGCACCGAAGTGGTATGTTTTCAATGATGTGACCAGGGACCAGGCCTGGGAGTTCAGCAGCCGGGAAGCACTCTCTTTGCAGCATGGCATGTGGGTGGTGCAGCTGGTTTCCATGGAAGGCGCAGAGCACCGGGACGATGGCACTTCTCGCTCTATTTACAATGATGTGGACGGGAAAATGATTTCCAAGAAGGCTTACGATAAGCAGGAGGAAAAAGTTTTCAAGAAATATGAGAAAAAAGAAGTGCGCATGCCCTGGCTCATTTATCACCGCGGCGAGTGGGAAGATGGCTGGCAGGCGAAGTCTGATAAGGAAAGAGAAGATATGCTGCTGAAGGCGTATGCTGAATTTGCCGGGAAATAAGGACAATCAAAAAAACGGTGAGCCCTGATGGGTTCACCGTTTTTTGATTGGGAAACACTGATTCTTCGATTTAATCAGTGTTTCCCTTGAAAAATTATTGTACTCGTATGCTGTAGGGGTGGCCGATGGTTGTTCCGCCGCCATAGAAAATCAGCGTCAAGTCATCGTTATCCACATAGTCCGGCACATCAAAGGCCAGGGCCACTGAATCGAGGGAAGCGCCGGGGGCCATATTGTCTGTCATCCAGCGGGCATTGCCATAGTTATTGTAGTAGCTCCGCATGGCATCGTAAGACAGGCGATAGACGGTGCCATTTCTACGATCCCAAAGACGCACCCGGCCGGGCTCTATGACAGAGCGGACAGTGTCATTGCTTATATTTCTAATGGTGGTTTTAAAAATGATGAATTTGCCGTTGGCGCGGACATTTCCCAGATAGTTATCCTCGTAAATATCGCTGATGTAGAAATCCCAGTAGTAGTATCTCACTGGATACGTGAGTGTGCGTTCGTTTTGCAGCGGTATGTCTCTATGGAAATAGCCTTCCCAAAGGACTTGGCTGCCTTGTCCCAGTTTGCCATAGCCCGTGAGTTCGTCATTGGTGTAGATGCCGTCTTTCCAGATACGGGTCTGATCCAAGTCAGAGAACCGGCCCTGGCCTTCGAAATGGCCATCGCGGAATTGTCCTTCGTATCGCCAGCGATGGCTATCATTGACGTAGGTGCAGGTGAAGCGACCCTGTCCATCGGGAATGCCGCGAGAGTTGACTTCGCCTTCATAGAAACCGTCGGCTTCCCGGTAGGACAGATGTAAGGTCATGCGGCGGGAAACGTAATTGCTCCGGCTGCCATAGCTGCCGGCAGGGGGCGCGCCGTAATAGGACGAATGATTCGGATAATTTCTTTGGGGAGGCGGCGCCGGTGTATAGGCATCAGAGAAACCGGCAGCGCCGAAGCAAGCGGCCAGTGTCATAGCTAATAGTAATTTTTTCATTTCCATTTCCTTATCTCACATCAATGGTATATGTGTCGCCTACTGTATCAGCCCCTGCATAGAATACAAGTGTCAAATCATCGGTATCCACATAGTTGGGGAGGTCAAAGGCCAACAATACTGTATCTGTATCTCCCGGGGCCATGCGCTCGGACATCCAGCGGGAATTGCCATAGTCATTGTAGTAGCGTTTCATGGCATCGGTGGCTACTTCATACATCTCGTCATTTCGCCGATCCCAGAGGCGCACCAGGCCGGGGGTGGCGATAGGGCGGACGTACAGGTTGGTCAGATTTTTTGCCTTTGTTTTCAGGATGACAAACCGGCCATTGGCTCGTACATTTCCCAGGTAGTTGTCTGCGTAAATGTCGCTGATATAAAATTCCCAGTTAGAATATTTCACCGGATAAGAAAGCGGACGTTCCCGCTCCAGGGGGATATCTCTCAGGAAATAGCCTTCCCAAATGACGTTTCCATTTTTTCCCAGCTTGCCATAGCCGGTGAGCTCATCATTTCTAAAGGGACCTTCTCGCCACGCGTGACTGGCGTCCAGGTCGGTCACACGGCCATAGCCTTCGAAATGACCGTTGCGGAATTCGCCTTCGTATCTCCAGCGATCGGTATCGTTGGTATAGGTGGTGGTGAAGCGGCCCCGGCCATTGGGAATCCCATTGGAATCCACATCGCCTTCATAAAGACCGTCGGCGTCTTTGTAAGAGAGATGCAAAGTCATGCGGCGGGAAATGTATTTGCTGCCTCTGCGATGATAGTCGGAGGACGAGCTGTAATAGCCTCTGTCACTGCCATAGCTTCCATAGCGGACGGGAGACGGCGGCGCATACGCATCGGCGAAACCGGCAGCGCCGATGCAAGCCGCCAGCGCCATGCCCAAAAGAATTTTTTTCATTTGTCGTTCCTTTCTATATATAAGTGGAAATCTGGATTCATGGCTTCATTTTATCATGGTGCGGTATAAGGGGACAAGGGCAGAGCCAGTAATCAGTAATCAGTGATCAGTGATCAGGGCGCATTTCCCACTATAGTCAAGCGCGGCCTGACCACTGATTACTAATTACTAATTACAAAACCGATAGCGTAACGCATGCGCCTTCCCGAAACCTGTATTTCCCTACAGTGCAAAATCCCCCGATTTCCTGTACAATATAGAAAAATCCTCTATGTTTTTTTAGAAGGAGGCTATCTATGAAATATGCAACAAAGAAAATGGTAGCAGCGCTGGCGCTTTCGGCTGTATTGGCTTTTCCTGCGGCGGCGTCTGCGATGGAAAATTCTTTTTATCGCCCGGACGCGGCGCAGCAGGTGCGCCTCATCGCGGAGAATCGGGATATGTGGGACCCCGGCGAGATGGATCTGAATCTCGTCGGCTACATGGTGACGGATCTCGATGACAATGGGCGGCTGGAAATCCTGGTTTCCCAGTTCGGCGGCACCGGAGAATATACCTACACCGATGTGTACGAGGTGAATGAGGCGAAAGACGGCCTTGCCATTTGTCCCCACCTGTGGGATGAGTTCCAGCCGGAGATGGATGTGATGATGTGGAGCAGCGTCCCCATGTACACCAATGGCAAGGAAGGGATAAACTGGTATGTTTTCCAGGACCACACCAAAGAACGGGGGCAGCTGGCTTCTATTTCCACAGCGGCGCTCTCTCTGCAGCAGGGGGAAATGCATATTAAGTACATTTCCTCGGTGGATATGAATTATGATGACAATGGGAATGCTTTCGATACCTACCGCAATGGCGATGGCGCCGTGATTTCCTACGATGACTACCTGGCGTTGCAAGGAAATCCATTTCCGGAATGTGAGAGGAAAGAAATCTCCTTCCCCTGGCTACTCTATCGCCGCGATACCTTCGCCGATTGGAAAGCAAAGAGCGCGGAAGACGTAGGGGCCATGCTGATGGATACCTATCTCAATTTCACCGGGGAGAAGACGGGGTTAGGTTAGTTCGGTGGAAGAACGCTGGAGGGTAGTGATCAGTGGTCAGTAATCAGTGGTCAGGGCGTGACTCCCGCTGGTGCTTACTGGGAAATGGTACCGCTATCGACTTAGTAGTCGGTGGTCGGTAGTCAGTAGTCGGTTCGCGTTTGGCTACGTTCTCACTATCGAAATC
>CAVHZP010000138.1:0-5548 GCA_963640485.1 bacterium
GCACCAGCGCAATTATTTCTTGTTCTTCTCACGGGCCACCAGGATCGGGTCGCCTCCGAGTCCCCAGTTTTCCAGTGGCACTTCATCGATGGTGACCACCGTGGAGGCGGGGTTCTTGTGCAACACGTCGGCGAGCAGGTCGGTGACGCCGCGAATGAGCCGCGCTTTCTGCTCCGGCGTCACATTTCCTTCGCGGGTGATTTTGATGTTTACGTAAGGCATGGTTGGGCTCCTTGTGAAAGAGATAAGGGATAAGGGATAGGGGATAGGGGATAAGGCGCATTGACTGCGTAGTCAAACGTGTTAAGCCCTCTTCTATGAAGAGGGTGCCCGTAGGGCGGGTGATGCCGATGAGAATGAGGAGGAGTGGTGCTGCGCGTTTCTACCACTCACTTTCCAAAAGCATCATCCGGCCTATCGGCCACCTTCTTCAAGGAAGAAGGCATATGTGCTTCTCCTGCTACAGTCAAATGCGCCTTATCCCTTATCCCCTATCCCTTATCCCTAAAATCACTTCAGCAAATTATTATCCTCAAAATAATTGATTCTCATCGCCCGGCGGACTTCGTAGAGGGTGCATGCTGCCGTATTGCCGGCTCTTTCGCAGCCCTGCATGAGGATGTCCTGCACGTCGGAGAGGTGTTTCTCCCATTCTTCGCGGCGCTGGCGGATGGGGCGGAGGGTTTCCTGCATGACGTTGTTGAGGAAGCGTTTCACTTTCACGTCGCCCAGGCCGCCGCGGGTGTAGTGGGCTTTCATTTCGTCAAGGCATGCGTACTCCGGTGCGAAGGCGGCGAAGTGTTCCGGTGTGCTGAAAGCGTCGAGGTAGGTGAAGACCGGATTTCCTTCCACGTGGCCGGGGTCGTCGCGGCGCAGGTGGGTGGGGTCGGTGTACATGGCCATGATCTTTTTCTCGATGTCTTCGGCAGAGTCAGCGAGGTAGATGCAGTTGCCGATGGACTTGCTCATCTTCGCCTTGCCGTCGGTGCCCGGGAGGCGCAGGCAGGCTTTGTTGGAGGCGAGGACGATTTCCGGTTCCACCAGCACTTCGCCGTAGGTGTCATTGAATTTGCGCACGATTTCGCGGGTCTGCTCCAGCATAGGCTCCTGGTCTTCGCCTACCGGCACGTGGGTGGCCTTGAAGGCGGTGATGTCGGACGCCTGGCTGACCGGGTAGCAGAGGAAACCGGCAGGGATGCTGGCTTCGAAATTTTTCTGCTGGATTTCTGCTTTCACCGTCGGATTTCTCTGGAGACGAGCCACAGTGACCAGGTTCATGTAGTACATGGTGAGCTCCGTCAGCTCCGGCACCATGGACTGGATGAAGATGCAGGACTTCTGCGGGTCGATGCCCACAGCCAGGTAGTCGAGAGCCACCTGGAGGACGTTCTTTCTGACTTTCTCCGGATTCTCTGCGTTGTCCGTCAAAGCCTGGGTGTCTGCGATCATGACGTAAATGTCATCAAAGGCGCCGGAATTCTGCAGCGCTACGCGTTCGCGAAGGGAGCCCACATAGTGGCCCACATGAAGGCGGCCGGTAGGACGGTCGCCGGTAAGGATAACTTTTCTCATAGTCTTTCTCCTGTGAATGATTGATGTGGTTCTTATTATTATATACTAAATGGAAGTGGTTTAGTAGTCAGTAATCAGTGGGCAGTAGTCAGGGTGCGATTGGCGCCAGTGCGCAGAGGGAGGTGGTACCTTAGTAATCAGTAATTAGTGATCAGTGATCAGGACGCGTTTGGCATTATTCGAACAGGGGGATGGATCCATGTTGCGATAGCGTAAATCGCGCCCTGATTACTGATCACTAACCACTGATTACTAAACTGCCAGCGTAAATCATCGCCAACATGAAAAAAGCCGCAGCACGCTCAGCGCTCTGCGGCTTTTCTCACCCCAGCACATCAGCCAGGGTCTCCAGGAGTTTGGGGATCTCGATGGGCTTGGAGATGTGGCCATTCATGCCGGCCTGGAAGGCGAGTTTCTTGTCTTCGTCAAAGGCGTCGGCGGTCATGGCGATGATGGGGATATTGGCAATTTTGGAATTGGGGAGGGTTCGGATTTCTTTGGTGGCGATGTAGCCATTCATGCGGGGCATCTGGATGTCCATGAGGATCAGGTCGTACTGGCCTTCCTTTGCCAGTTTCATCTTCGACACTGCCACGTCGCCGTCGTCGGCGACATCCACGATGAATCCTTTTTCTTCCAGGATGGAGAGGGCGATTTCCTGATTGAGCTCGTTGTCTTCCACCAGGAGGATTTTCTTGCCCTGGAAATCCACGGCGCTGTAGTCAATCTTGGCCGTTTGCTTGGGCTGGGACTTGGTGAGCACGTCCCGGAGCTCCGACATGAAGAGGGGCTTTTCGCAGAAATTGGTGACGCCGGCGTCGCGGGCTTCTTCTTCGATGTCGGACCAGTCGTAGGCGGTGAGGATGATGATGGGCTTGCTGTCGCCGATGATGCTACGGATGCGGCGGACGGTCTCGATGCCGTTCATGTCGGGCATGAGCCAGTCGATGATGAATACATCAAATTCCTCGTGCTGCTCCACGGCGAAGCGGGCGCGGGCCACCGCCTCTTTGCCCGAGGTGGTCCATTCACATTGCATGCCGATCTTGGCGAGCATCTTGGTGATGCTGAAACAGGTTTCCATGTCGTCGTCAGCCACCAGGGAGCGGAGGCCGCGGAGTTCGGTCACGTCGCAGAGGCTGGCGTCTTCCACGATGCGGAATTGGACGGTCACCACAAATTCCGCGCCCTGGCCTACGGTGCTGTTCACGGTGATGGTGCCGCCCATCATGTCCACGATGTGTTTGCTGATGGCCATGCCGAGACCGGTGCCCTGGATGCCATTCACCGTGACGGTCTGCTCGCGGCTGAAGGATTCGAAGATGTGTTTCTGGAATTCCTTGCTGATGCCGAGGCCCGTGTCTTTCACCCGGAATTCGTAGCGGGCGTAGCCAGGGGTGTCGGACTTGGTTTGGATGACGCGGACGCTGATGGTGCCGCCGGGCTGGGTGTATTTCACCGCGTTGCTCAGAAGATTCAAGAGGACCTGATTCAGCCGGAGTTTATCGCACCACACGTCTTCATTGTCCACGTCCACGGTGTCGATGAGGAAATCCAATTTCTTCGCGCTGATGTCCGCCTGCACGATGGAGCGCAGGTCGTGGAACACGTCGGGGAGGTGGACTTCTTTTTCTTCGATTTTCACGTTGCCGCTCTCGATGCGGCTCATGTCGAGGACGTCATTGATGAGGGAGAGGAGGTGCTGGCTGGAGGTGGAAATCTTGGCGAGGTAGTTCTGCACCCGCTCTTTGCTGTCTAAGTGTGACGCCGCCAGCGCCGTGAAGCCGATGATGGCATTCATAGGCGTGCGGATGTCGTGGGACATATTATTGAGGAAACGGGTCTTCGCGCGGTTCGCGTGCTCTGCCGCCGCGAGAGCGATCTGCAGGGCGTCTCGCTGTTCTTTCAGAGCGATTTCCGCTTTCTCCAGTTTCTGCTCTTTTTCCTGGCGCACGAAGCTGTCGGTGAAGTCGATGAAGACGCCGATGGTGGAAATGGGATTTCCTTCGCTATCTCTTTTGAAACGCGCCGCTGACCGGGCCCACATATAGGAGCCGTCCTTTTTCCGCATGCGGTAGCGGTGGTCGAATTCGGTTTGGCCGGTCTTGTCTGTGGCCGCCGCATGGAAAGCTTCCCGGACGCCTGCGAGGTCGTCGGGGTGGCTGTGGGCGCGCCAGCACTCCAGTGTGTTTGGATATTCCTCTTCACTTTCGTAGCCCAACATCTGGCGCAGTTCATCAGAGGCCCAGGCGGAAATGATGTTGCCGTCAGCATCGAGCCGCGTCGTCCAGCGGGCAGCTCGGGTGAGGTCTCGCACCGTTTTCAACTCTTCCTGCTCGGCTTCCAGGGCGATTTCCTTGGAAATATCCGTGAAGCTGCCGATGAAGACTCGTTCTTTGGTGGTGGAGAAGGAAACCATTTTCCCGATGACCCGGCACCAGATGGTCCTGCCGTCGCCGGTGCAGAAGCGATTGACCAGCTCGAATTTTTTATTGGGATCGTTGCTGTCGATCACTTCCTGCAGGCGGCTCCGTACCAGCTCCTTGTCCTCGTCAGGGATGCGCTTGAAAAGTTCGCTGATGTCGTAGCGGTCGCCGGTGTGCCAGGGGTAATGCATATTTCTTCCGGTCTGCGAAGCCCACTCGATTTCCGTCATCTCGTTCTTTTCGTTCACATAGATGCGCCAGATGTTCGTGCCGATGGCTTCGTTCAGCGCCAGCTCCTCGTGCACCTGCTGCTCCAGCTCGAGTTTGCGGTGCTTGTCATTCACATTGACGAAGATGCCGTTGCCGGAAATCGGTTTCCCTTCCCGGGATTTCTTGAACTTCAAAGCCATGCGCACCCAGAGCCACTGGCCGTCCTTCGTCTTCAGCCGCTGCTCGCAGTTGAACGTCGCGTCCGGTGATGGACTTCCGGCGGCGGTGGTGAAAGAGTCCACCACCTTGTCGAAATCGGCGGGGTGAATGATGTTGCTCCAGGCGTGCACCGTATTGGGCAGCTCTGTCTCGTCCTGGTAGCCCAGGGCTTTCCGGATCTTCGGCGAGAACCACATGGACTCCAGGAACCCATCTTCATTGAAAGCCACCGTCCAGCGGGCGGTGCCCGTCAGCTCGCGCACATCGGCCAGCTCCTGCCGCTCCGCGTCCAGATGCATCTCTATGGAGACGTCTGACAGAAATCCGATGGTGCAAGTGGGCCTTCCGGCATCATTGCGGTAAATCCGTCCCTTGTCGCGAATCCAGCGGATCAGTCCCTGCCGCGCCACGCGGTACGTGATGTCGTAAGTCTCCCAGTTGGAATCTTGCGCCAGCACCGCTGCAAAAGCCGCGATGGTCTTCTCCCGGTCTTCTACGTAGATTAGTCGCTTCCAGCCTTCAAATGTATTTTGCAGGCAGTCGTTATCATCTAAAGATAGAAGCAGCTTCGCCTCCAGGGACCATTCGATGTGGCACACATGGCCAGTCTCGTCGAAATCCATACGGCAAAGGCCGGACTTTACGATCGGCGCGAAGTCATGCTTCAGCGTTTGGAAATCAGGCATGTAATCGTTCATTGTTTTATCCTTTTTCATTCTCTACCCCCCTTCCTTTGGAAGGGGGAGGGCCCGAAGGGCGGGGGTTGGCACGCCGCTGGCGGTTTTGTAGTCGGTAGTCGGGGCGCATTTGACGGAAGAGTCAGATGCGCTGATCGCTTTCTTGTGATGTTACGCAAGCCCTACATGAGTCGCCCCTTCTCCAAGTAAGTGCTATTAAGTGAAGGATTTTTATGCTGAGGTGTAACATAGATTTGTTACGCTAGCCTTACGCGAGTAGCCCCTTGGAGAAGGGGCGCGCGATAGCGGGGGATGGAGTGACTCGCTAGAGGCACAATCAGCATTAGCGGTATTACGCTAAGCTTTTGGCTAACATAGGCATGTTTTCTGCTACTGCTTATTATGCGCCTTCGGCGCATTCCATCCCGCCCTATTGGGCGGCCC
>CAVHZP010000139.1:0-5531 GCA_963640485.1 bacterium
TGCCCTTATTATACAATACAGCCTCTCTTTCAGCGTAAAAAATTTGAGTGCACAGTTATATAGTCAATGTTTCTAATGGTGAGGAAAATGACTAAGGCGCGGACATCACCCGCCCTACGGACACCCTCTTCTGCTGAAAAGGGTGCCCATAGGACGGGGGATGCTTGATAATTAACTCTTTTGTGCATCATCCGGCCTACGGCCACCTTCTTCAGAGAAGAAGGCAAAATAAGGAAGCAGTTACGCGAGCCTTATCCCTTATCCCATCTAATCTATCAATCCCCTCGCTCTTATTTATGAATCCTCTCACCACATATTCCTGTCCTACATAGGAAATATTCCCATTTCATCGCATCTTTCCCGTTTTCATCCCGGATTCTCTTCGTCAGCCACGCCTTTTTATTAATAATCCTTAAACCTCAATGCATGGAAGTATGTATTGATTGATTATTCATATAGCAGCGAGTATAATGATTATCAGAATAGATTCTATCGTTCCATTGTCTATCATTTGGAGGTTATTATGAAATTGACACTTCTGGCTTTGAGCTATTTTCAGAAGACCGCAGAGTTGCAGCATCTGACCCGCGCGGCCGAAGCTCTTCATATTTCGCAGCCTTCCTTGTCTCATACCATTAAAGTCCTGGAAACCGAGCTGGGTGTGCCGCTTTTTTCCAGAAGCGGTAGAAATATCGTACTCACCCGCTACGGCGAAATTCTTCTGCGCCATACGAACCGCATTATGCAGGAACTTCACGGCGCGCAAAAGGAACTGGCGGACACCAAGGAAGCCCAGAAACTGACGGTCACCATCTCCCTCTTCGCCGCATCCATGATTATTCCTGCTTTCCTCACCCGCTTCCGCCAGGAACACCCGGATATCCGTTTCGAAATCCTGCAGCAACACAACAAGCCGGGACAGCAGAATCAGAATCACGTGGATCTCTTCCTGTCTTCTTCCATCAACCCTATCGAGAACGACCACTCGGTCACCCTCTTGAAGGAAGATATCATGCTCGCCATGCCGGACACCGATCCCCATGCCCGAAAATCTTCGGTCAACCTGGACGAATTTGAAAAGGCGGGCTTCATTTCTCTCGAAGCCGGCTCCAGCTTGCGCACCATCACCGACTTCTACTGCCGCATGGCAGGCTTCGTGCCCCATGTGGTGCTGGAATCCGACAGCCCTATGACGGTCCGCGAATTCATCCGCGCCGGCCTCGGCGTTTCCTTCGCGCCCCGCATCACCTGGCACGGCGTCGGCGGCGACCATGTGGCTCTCGTCCCCATCGCCACCCCCAGCTGCTCCCGCTACATCAGCCTCTCCTGGAAGAAAGGCGAAAAACTCTCTCCACCGGCTGAAATGCTTCGGAAATATATCATCGACAACTTCTCTGACTTCGCCAGAGAGTATGCAGGCCTGCCGCCGGAGAGATAAGCATTGCTCACGCTGGTGCATACATAGCACGTTGAACGGCAAGCGAGTTAGTAATCAGTAGTCAGTAGTCAGTGGTCAGGACGCGTTTGACGCTAATTTCAAATACGCACTAATTACTAATTACTGATTACTGATTACTAACACACCACACGAAAAGCCCATCGAAACCGATGGGCTTTTCGTGTGTGAAATTGTCTATACCAGGCGGAACCGCCGTGGCTTCGTTGGGATCAGCCGAGGAATGCCATTTCTTCTTTCCATGATTCGGTCAGCTGTTTCATAGCTCCGATAGCATCTGTCATATGGGCCTGCTGTCTTTCCACAGACTTCGGGCCGGTGCCGCCGTAGCTTTCACGATGTTTGACACAATTTTCTATTTTGAGAGCGTCCATGATGTCTTCTTCGAAGAGAGGGCTCATGGCGTGGAATTCATCCATAGTGAGGTCCAAAAGGACTTTGTGATTCTCGATGCAGTAGTGCACAGCGCTACCGACAACAGCGTGGGCCTGACGGAATGGAAGTCCCTTCTTGGCCAGGTAGTCTGCCATATCGGTGGCATTGGAGAAGTCGTGCTCCAGCACT
This sequence comes from bacterium, assembly GCA_963640485.1. GTDB lineage: Bacteria > Bacillota > Negativicutes > Veillonellales > Dialisteraceae > Dialister. Next base: position 2,021 of record CAVHZP010000139.1, read on the forward strand.
TCGCGGGTGCGATCACCATTGACGGTCATGGTGGAAATCATGCCGGCGTAAATGTCGAGAGCGAAGTAGAGGGTATCGATGGCATCGAAGACCCCTTCCTTATCTTCCTGCATATCCTTGTCATAGGCAAGGGGGAGGCCCTTCATGACGGTCAGGAGACCCATGAGGTGGCCATAGACGCGGCCGGTTTTTCCGCGGATGAGCTCGCACATGTCCGGATTTTTCTTCTGAGGCATGATAGAGCTGCCGGTGGAGTAGCCGTCGTCAAGCTCGATGAATTCAAATTCGCTGGTGCTCCAGTAAATGAATTCTTCCGAGAGGCGGGAGAGGTGCATAGCGCAAATCGACGCGAAGGAGAGGAACTGCAAGAGGTAGTCGCGATCAGACACCGCATCCAGACTATTTCCATAGACAGAGGCAAAGTGAAGATCCTTCGCTTCCTCTTCCGGATAGGTGGGATAGGTGGTGCCGGCGAGTGCGCAGGCGCCGATGGGCGACATGTTGCACATCTCATAACAGTCTTCGAGGCGTTTGAAATCTCTTTCCAGCATAGCGGCATAGGCCAGCATATGATGGGCAAAGAGGACCGGCTGCGCCCGCTGCATATGGGTGTAGCCCGGCAGGATCACGTCCTGGTATTTCTTAGACGCAGAAACCAAAGCATCGATCACAGCGATGAGCTTTTCCGACAAGCGGCCAATCTGGCGCTTCATGTACATGTGAAGATCCAGGGCGCACTGGTCGTTGCGGCTTCTGGCGGTATGGAGACGAGCCCCGGCATCACCGATGGCATCGGTGAGCCGTTTCTCGATATTCATATGAATGTCTTCAAGCTCGACGGAGAAAGCAAATTTTCCTTCGTCGATTTCTTTTTTGATTTTCTGGAGGCCCGCGGTGATCTGTTCCCGGTCTTCCTCGGAAATGATGCCGTGGGCTGCCAGCATTTTCGCATGGGCTATGGAGCCGGCGATATCTTCGCGATACATCCGGCAGTCATAGGAAATAGACGCGTTGAAATCCAGCGCATTCTTTTCCTCCGCTTTCGTGAAGCGGCCGCCCCACATCATATCACTCATTTTTCGTTTTTCTCCTTCATCAGGGCACGGATGGTGAGCGGGAGGCCGAAGAGGTTGATGAAGCCTTCTGCGTCAGCCTGGTTGTATACATCGTCTTCGCCGAAGGTGACGAATTCTTCGTTGTAGAGGGAGTAAGCACTGGTAGCGCCGTTGGACATGATGTTGCCCTTGTAGAGGCGGAGGGATACGGTGCCGGTGACGGTTTCAGAAGTCTTGTCAGCAAATGCCTGCAGTGCTTCGCGGAGCGGAGCGAACCACATGCCATCGTATACCAGTTCGGAATATTTTACAGCAGCTACTTCTTTGAAATGGAAGGTAGCGCGGTCGAGGCACAGGCGTTCCAGTTCGGTGTGAGCATAGAAGAGGATGGAGCCGCATGGGTTTTCGTAAACGCCGCGGGACTTCATGCCGACCAGACGGTTTTCTACCAGGTCATCGATGCCGATGCCGTTACGAGCGCCGATAGCGTTCAGGGTGTTCACCAGTTCTACGCCGTCCATCTTCTTGCCATTGACAGCGGTCGGTTTGCCCTGTTCGAAATCAATGGTTACGATTTCCGGCTTATCCGGAGCTTCTTCCGGATCGCAGGTCACCAGGTACATATCTTTGTGCGGAGCGTTTGCCGGGTCTTCCAGGTCGTCGCCTTCGTGGGACAGGTGCCACATGTTCCAGTCCATGGAGTACGGATATTTCTGAGCAGCCTTTTCTTCTTCGGTCTGCTTTTCATCGTATTTATCGATCGGCACGCCATGAGCTTCAGCGTATGCCATTTCATCTTCACGGGACTTCATATCCCAGATACGCCAGGGAGCGATAATCTTCATGTGCGGAGCCAGTGCTTTGATGGTCAGTTCGAAACGAACCTGGTCATTGCCTTTGCCGGTAGCACCATGGCAGATGGCATCAGCGCCATATTTCTTTGCCATGTCCACCAGACATTTGCCGATGAGCGGACGAGCGAAGGAAGTGCCCAGGAGGTATTTGCCTTCGTAACGGCCATCAGCCTGCAGCACTTTGTATGCATATTCTTCAATGAATTCTTTGCGTACGTCCAGGGTTTCTGCTACTTCAGCGCCGGATGCCAATGCTTTCTTGTGAATCGCATCGAAATCTTCCGGCTGGCCCAGGTTTACGGTGACAGCGATAACTTCGCAGCCGTAATTTTCTTTCAGCCAGGGAATGATAACGGAGGTGTCCAGACCACCGGAATACGCAAGAACTACTTTCTTTACACTTTTGATATCAGTCATGATATAAGCCGCCTTTCCAAAAAATATAGACAATTTCATCAAGCCTTTCACATGGCTTTGTTGACGATGTGATAATTATACAGCGCATTGCATAAATGTGCAAGCCCCAATTTGAAATTTTTCCAAAAAATTTTCGAAATAATACGAAAAAGACGCCTCCCACAGGGAAAGCGTCTTTTCTTCATGTATATGCATCTTATTCAATCAACGAATGCTCTTCAAAGATTTCGCAGCCATTTGTTCAAACAGCGGTCCATGATCCAAAATGAATCGATAGAGATCTTTACCGTCTTTCTTCTTCAGCCCCACACTGAGGAACGTGAGATACGCCAATTCTCTGCGGATATTGCGCACATCGCCTACATGCTTGAATGAGAAAAATTCAATGAATCCCAGCATAGCACCCTTGGCCATCACCATGCGGGCGTAGAGATCCTCCGGCCGGAAATCGCCAATGAGTTCCACGTCCTGCAGATAGTACCGCACCAGGTCCATGTCCTTACGAATGATGATTTCAAAAATCTTCGGCTCCGTGTAGGCTTCGTAATACAATTCGCGAAGGATCGGCTCCTTCTCGATAGAGTACCACTTCACGCCCAGAAGAGAAGCGTAGAGATGCACCTTGTCCTCGCCGACCATCTCTTCTTCCACCTGCTGGATCATGAAATCCAGCAGCTCATCTACCACAGCCGCAAAGACATCGTCCTTGTTTTCAAATAGATTGTAAATACTACCGGACGTGATGCCGGATTCCTGCACAATCTGACGAATCGTGGTCTTCTTGTAGCCCTGCTCTATAAAGAGCCTCTTCGCTACGGTCAGGATTTTGTCGCGTACCCCTTGCATACGCGCCGTTCTTGCTTCTTGTTCCATGATTATGTCCCCTTTTCATGAATCTTCCCTTACTTTACACAGGAAAGTAACTCTCGACTCTACCCCAACATAATGTAAAAATTATCTCTAGAGTCTCCCTGTCATTATAAAATAAGCTAAAACATATTGTCAATTTTGCAAGCTAAAATCAAGAGCAATTCTATCCGCCCTCTGCCGCGAAATATGCAATCCGTTCTTATTTATTATAAGTCAAATCGGAAAAAAAGTCTTGTGTTTCGTTTAAGAAATCCGAACAAAAGGGATAGGGGATAAGGCGCGTTTAGCTGCCTTCGCACACAAGCCCTCTTCTCT
>CAVHZP010000140.1:0-5515 GCA_963640485.1 bacterium
CAATCGCACCTTGCCCTCTTCTTTGAAGAGGGTGCCCGTAGGGCGGGTGATGCCTTGGAACGTGTGGATACGGCTATCGGTTTTGTAATCGGTAGTCGGTGGTCGGTAGTCGGGGCGCATTTGGCTGCTGCCTCATCGTGGCCGTGAACCGTTTACCGTGTGACCGTAGTCCGAACTTCTCATGATGCGGAAATGGAAATGCTAGCGTTTAGTGTGATATGTTACGCAAGCCTTACACTGACTTTCTACTGGTATTGTAGCACAGGTTGGATAGGGATTTTGCCAAAGATTTTGTAGTCGGTAGTCGGTAGTCGGCTCGGCCATCACCCGCCCTTACGGGCACCCTCTTCAGAGAAGAGGGCTTGATAGGAAAAGCTTCGCCATCTTAGACCCCGCCCTTCGGGCACCCTCTTCAGGGAAGAGGGCTTGATCGGGGTGCGGCGCACGAAGTAAGAAGCGCCGCCAATTTTAAAAAGCAGTCCCACGCGCCTTATCCCCTATCCCCTATCCCATATCCCATATCCCTTATCCCCTATCCCATATCCCTTATCCCTTATCTCCTATCCCTTATCCCCTATCCCATATCCCCTATCCCTTATCCCCTATCCCATATCCCATATCCCTTATCCCCTATCCCTTATCCCTTATCCCTTATCCCCTATCCCTTATCCCTTATCCCTTATCCCTGTATTTCAAAATAAAAAAATCCCCCGTCCTGTTGGAATTCAGAGGAACAGGACGGGGGATATGTCCCACTTCTATAAGAAGTGAGGGGGGACAACGATGGAAGTTAGCGGGTGTACCGCTCTATGTTTAGTAATCAGTAATCAGTGGTCAGTAGTCAGGACACATTGGGCGCTATTCATACATAGCAATCACCTTTATGTGTAACCGGCGATAAACGCGCCCTGATTACTGATTCCTAATCACTAATTACTAAACCGATAGCGTCAATCATCAAATCTTTGCATGCGCTCCGCTTTCTGCGGCCGATTTCTTTTCTGCTCTTTCCTTTTCCAGGACGATCTGGAAGCGTTCTACTTCTTCCTTAATGACCGGCGAGAGGATGAGGAGGGAGATCAGGTTTGGAATCGCCATGAGAGCGTTTGCAATATCGGAGAGGTTCCACACCAGATCGAGGGTCTGGGTAGCGCCTACGTAAACGACGAGGGAGAAAGCTACGCGGTAGATCATATTGTACTTGTGGGTACCGAAGAGGTATTCCCAGGCTTTTTCGCCGTGGTATTCCCAGCCGAGGATGGTGGAGAAGGCGAAGAGGATGATGCCGATAGCTACGATGTAAGAACCAATGACGCCAATGTTGGTGGAGAAGGCTGCCATGGTGAGGTCTACGCCTTTCAGCGGCTGGCCGTCAGGGCCGTTGGTGCCAAGGACGCCGGAAGCGGCGATGGTGATGCCGGTGATGGAGCAGACGACGATGGTATCCCAGAAGGTACCGGTCATATTGATGTAGCCCTGGCGAACGGGGTCGTCAGTGGTGGCTGCGGCAGCGGTGATAGCTGCGGAGCCCATGCCGGCTTCATTGGAGAAGCAGCCGCGGGCTACGCCGAAGCGGACTGCATTCATGACGGATGCGGTGATGCCGCCGAGGACGCCGCCGCCTACAGCGGTGGGATCGAAGGCCATCATGAAGATGAGGTAAAGACCATGAGGTACGTTCTGGATGTTAAAGATAATGCAGATGAGGCCGGCGATGACATAGAAAGCAGCCATGACCGGTACGACTACAGAAGAAACTTTGGAAATGGTTTTGATACCGCCGACGATGATAATGAGAGAGAGGACGGTGAGGATCACGCCGCAGACTTCAGGAGATACACCGAAGCTGGTGTGTACAGCGCTGACGATGGAGTTCGCCTGGGTCATGTTGCCGATGCCGAAGGAGGCAATGACAGCGAAGAGAGCGAAGAGGAAGCCCATGACTACGCCGAGCTGTTTGTTCTTGAAACCGTTTCTCATGGTGAACATCGGGCCGCCTTTCATTTCGCCCTTGGCGTTCACTTCGCGGTATTTAATAGCCAGCATACATTCAGCGAATTTGGATGTGAGTCCGAAGCAAGCGGAAATCCACATCCACACCAGTGCGCCGGGGCCGCCGGCGAACATAGCGGTGGCAACGCCTACAATGTTGCCGGTGCCGATGGTGGCAGCCAATGCTGTCATCAAAGCGGAGAATGGCGAAACGTCGCCGGTGCCGCGCTTTTTGGTGCGGGCTTCTTTGGAAAGCACACTGCCCAGTGCATAGGGCAGATTGCGCCAGGTTCTAAATTTCAGTAAGCAGGTGAGGTACACGCCGGTACCTACCAGGAGGGTCAGCATCACCGGCCCCCACACGAAGCTGTCAATGTCATTGACCAGCTCATTCAATGCAGCCATATCCATAATCATATCCCCCTTGTTATACCCGTATATTTCTCTTTCAGAAATAAGAAATAAAAATTCCGCCGAACCCGGACTTTTTCGGTCAGGGCCGGCGGAATGATAAAGGTAAAAAATGCTTCTTTGCATCGAGGTTTCCCTCATTGCCGACCCTGTCCTTTTGCCTGAGAGATGGAGGACTTCTACGGGTGAAGTCCCTTGCCCCTTCGGCGCCCACTCTTACGTGGGACTCTCCAGAGTTGTGTCCATACACGGTTTCGTGTTCCAAAGAACGCCTGAGAGTGTTACTCCTTCGGCAGGCTGGGATATATTTCCTTTCGGGCCCTGATCCTTACGAATCCTCGCCCGGGGTCGCCTTTTTCCGTGTACTTCATCCACTTCACTATGAAATTTGTGCGCTTGTGACTTTCTTAGAATCTGAAGCTTCTGAATCCCTTCTAAGAGAAATCTGTCGGGCATCGCGGCATATATACCAAGGCTTTGAGCCCGGATATACGGGGGGAGGCTAGTGCGAACATGTCGCTGCAGCTCCTAGCTACTAGCTACTGGCTTCTAGCCGGCCAGCGAAACATAGTGCTGAAAGCTAAGTGCGTCCCGCTTTTAGCGGAACCAAGAAATTGTTTACCGACTGCTAAATGCGTGCTTTGTGCGCCTAGCGCTCCTCAGCACTAGCCGGCTAGCAGCTAGCAGCCAGCAGCCAGGAGCAACATCGACATGTTCGCACCAGCGGTAAAATCACAAAAGCCCGCGGAAATTGGATTTCCCCGGGCTTCTTTGCTCAATAGATGTAGAATTTCCATTTTGAAAAAGGTAGGGCCTCCGCGGCGGAGGAGACTTTCTGGGAATCTCTTCCGCCGCCCGGCAGTCTCCCGCGGATTAGTTTAGGAGGGCTCATCAGCGGGAGTGCCCTTTGCCGGATGGGGTGTCATATTACGCCGCCGGGAAGGAAAATGGGAAAACCTTCAGGGCGAAAATAATATGCTGTATCATAGACCTGAATGCCAGCCCTCTAAGCGCTCAGGAATTCTATTTCCTCAGTCTCTAGAAGCCTCGGGCTGTGCTACCTTGCTGGGGTCCAAGTCTTCGTATTCCTCATAGTCCTTGCCGGTCTTGAGGTGATCGAAATATTTGGCAGTCTCTCTCACGACGACGCCGGAGAGGGCCAGAAGGGCAATCAGGTTCGGTATAGCCATCAGGCCGTTGACGATATCCGCCAGGACCCAAATGGCTTCAAGTTTCAGGAATGCACCGCTTGCGACCAATGCGATGAAGATCACGCGATAGGGAAGGATACCTTTGGTGCCGCAGAGGTAAATCATGCAGCGTTCGCCGTAGTAGTTCCAACCAAGAATGGTGGTGAAGGCGAAGAGGATCAGTCCCACCATCAGCATGTAGCCGCCGAATGCGGGGAATGCGTCTTTGAAAGCCGCGTTGGTCAGTGCTGCGCCGTTGAGGCCGTTCATCCATTCGCCGGAAACGACGATGGTGAGACCGGTCAGGGTGCAGATGATGATGGTATCAATGAAGGTACCGGTCATGGAGATGAGTCCCTGTTCAGCCGGCCATTTCGTCTTGGCTGCAGCGGCTACGATAGGAGCCGAGCCCAAGCCGGATTCGTTGGAGAATACGCCTCTGGCGATACCACTTCTCATGGCCATCATGACGGTGGCACCGAGGAAACCGCCGGCGGCTGCACTGCCGGAGAATGCGCTATAGACGATGGTCTGGATAGCGGCAGGAACTTTATCTGCGAAGTAAATGAGTACCCCGATTGTTGAAATGAAATAGATCACTGCCATAGCCGGCACGATTTTCGAAGCGGCATTGGCGATGGACTGCAGACCACCCAAGGTGATGGCTGCTACCAGGACAGTGAGAATGAGGCAGGTCCACATGGGATCGAGGCCAATGGTCATCTGGGTGATGTCGATGATGGAATTCACCTGCGCGAAGGTACCGATACCGAAGTAAGCGACCAGTACGCCGAATACGGCAAACATGGTGCCCAGCCATTTGTACTTGGGACCCATACCGTTTTTGATGTAGAACATCGGGCCGCCGGCGATTTCGCCTTTGGAATCCACCTCGCGATATTTCACAGCGAGAAGACCTTCTGCATACTTGGTGGCCATGCCGAAGAAGGCCGCCATCCACATCCAGAAAATAGCGCCCGGGCCGCCGGCAGCAACTGCTGTGGCAACGCCTACGATATTACCGGTGCCGACCGTAGCCGACAGGGCTGTACAAAGAGCCTTGAAGGAATCGATATCGCCGCTTCCTTTGTTCTGCGCCTTGAAGATGAGCCCAAGCGCCATGGGGAGCTTAGACACCTGCAAGAGCTTCAGTCGCAAAGTGAGGAGAATGCCGGTACCTACCAGAAGTACCAGAAGTGGCGGTCCCCATACGAAGCTGTCAATCGCATTCAACAATTCAAGATTCAAATCCATTTTTTAACGTCTCCCTCCAGGAAATAAGATAAATAAAAAGCCGGCATTCCAAGTAAAAATAACTCTGGAAGCCGGCATTGTCTACCTTAACCATCACAAAGAGATGTGACGTTTTTGCTCTGTCCTTTTGCCTGAGAGATTGGGATACGAAATCCTTACACCTTCGGCGCTCTTTAAAGAGACTCTCCAGAGTGTGTCCGCATACGGTACCTATCTCCTAAGAGATACCTGAGAGTGTTACTCCTTCGGTAAGCCATAAGGCTTTCTCCCACATGTTTCATCCACCAATATGAATTTGATGATTGAATTATAAAACCGATGGTTTTATTTTGCAAGTAGTTTTTTGAAATTTTTTTCGCGGGTTAGTAGTCGGTGGTCGGAACGCGGGTGCCTGCTTTTCAAACTTGCGGCGCGTCCTGATTTGTGCGCCGCACTCCGCTTTAACCCCCTTCCTCTGGAAGGGGGAGGGCCCGAAGGGCGGGGGTTGGTACGCGAAAGGTATCAACCCGTCAGACGTTGCCTGCTTCGTCATAGCCAGGAGCTACCAGCTTGGAGCTTGGAGCTTTTCCGGCATGCTGGCGGTTGCGACACTATGTTACGCCAGCCCTACGCGAGTAGACCCTTGGAGAAGGGTCGCCCGATAGGGCCGGATAGAAATGCACCGAAGG
>CAVHZP010000141.1:0-5454 GCA_963640485.1 bacterium
ATCCTCCTGTTGAATTACTTTTGAAGATGGGTAAATTATATCATGTTATTGACTGGTGGTCAATAGTATTATAGTAATCGGTATTCGGTGGTCGGTAGTCAGTTCGCGCGAAGCTGCTTCCCCACGACCGTGATCCGTTTACCGTATATCCGTTAACCGTTCCCTTTGGTGCTACAGGGAAATGGAGAGATACCCCGCCATCGAGAGCGTACTCACCACTCCATTTCCTGCCAAAAGTAATCATGCTCGGATAACGGTAACACGGTAAACGGTCATACGGCTACGATGAGCAAGCAGGTACACGCGAACCGAGTACCGACCACAAAATCGATAGCGCTATAACTACCTTACTAGGTATACCGTCACGCCGCTCCGGGTCCCCCAGGCATAGGCCTGCTCCAAGTTATCCACACCCACGTCGATGAACATGCCCTGGATCGCGCCGCCTATATCATCACAAAGCGCGTAGCCGTAACCTTCGATGAAAACCGTACTCCCCAGAGGAATGACTTTCGGGTCCACCGCCGCATGGCCTTTGCCGGCAAAGCCGCCCAAGGCCGTGTGACCTTCGCCACCACCATCGTAAGGCGTGTAGGCGGTGGTTCTCATATGGAACAGTTTCTTATATTTGCCCAGGAAATGAGGCGCTTTATCCAGCGCATCCCATACCGCTTCATCAGCGATACCGGTCTGTTTCAATCCTTCCCGCTCCTGCAGCTCGGCTACCGCTCTTTCGGTGCCGCCGCCATAGACGCCATCTACCAATCCCGGGTCATAGCCGTGGAGAAGGAGCTGGTTCTGCAAACGAATGACCCGCCGTCCTCTGGCACCTACGGAAAGTTCGCCGGTTTCTTCCACAAAAGCGGTATTCACTTCATCGAAAGTCTTCTGGTCTACAGAGCCGGTGACAGAGAGTTTCTTGTCCGTCTGGAACTCCTTCACTGCCTCTAGCGTCTGGCCGCCGTAAATGCCATCGGCATCGCCTTCTAAATATCCCAGCCGCTTCAGCTTGCGCTGCAAGGTCGCAATATCATCACCGCGGTCCCCTCTCTGGTAGAGAGCGTTCCCTTTCTTTTTCGGCGCCGCCTGGATTTCTTCCTTTGGCTGTTCCTGCACGGGAATTTCCTCTGCCGGTGCCTTGAGGCTTTCTACCGATTGCAGAGCTTCATAAGTCACTTCATCAATGGCGCCGGACACGGGGAAATCATTCGCCTTCTGCAGCGCTTTCACCGCTTTCACCGTGTCGCTGCCATAAACGCCGTCGATATCACCGGACAGGAAACCGGCTTTTTTCAAACGCTGCTGCATCTCTACGATCACATCGCCCCGATTTCCTTCGGCATACACCACGCCGCCACCATTTCGCCAGGTCTCCCCCTCCGCTGCGCGGATGGCGTCTCTCGTCTCGTCATCTGCTACGCCGGTGGGCGTAAGGCCCTTGTCTTTTTGAAATAAATATACTGCCGCCTTGGTGGTAGAGCCATAGTCGCCATCCACCGTGCGCGCCAGGTAGCCTGCCGCCACCAGCGAATTTTGCAGCGCCGTCACCTCATCGCCGTTCATACCAGTCGTGAGACTCGCCGCCGCTACTGGCCACATCGCCGCCGCCCATAGGGCCATGGACACACTCCATGTATACATTTTACGCATATACAGTCACCCCCATTAACTCCTCTATTCTACCATTTTCCGTCAAATTTGTAAAAATGGGTGGAAAACCCTGCCTTTTCTACCCATTTCTAAAAAGCCATGGCCCGCTGCTTGTGCTTTTATTTTTCGCGAAATACGCGGTGGGAAAGGGAAAGGAAATAGGAGATATTACCTGATGAAAAATGGCGATTTCAGCAGGAAAGTGGGTGGATTGGAGAGATGGATAGTATGCGTAAAAAAGCGTAATTTACACTATCGGTTTAGTGATCAGTAATCAGTGATCAGTAGTCAGGACGCATTTTCCACCGTCCTCACATATTGGTAGAGCCGCTATGTGAGAGCGGCGGTAGTCGTGCCCTGATTACTGACCACTGATTACTGATCACTAAATCGATAGCGTCAATCACACCCACTCCCCTTGCGCCTTCCCGCCTGAACCCGTATGATATAGATAAGTAAAAATAAGGGGAGGATTTCCTATGAGCGAAAACCGGGTCGAACAATTAAAAACTGCCGAAGAGATTCGGCAGCACATTTGGGATATTTATTCTAAAAATCATTTCATGCACGACTATTTCCATATCAACATCACCGAGATTCACTGCGGCAGCGCTACAGTGACATTGAAGACCGATCCACTGAAGCACAACAACCATCGTGAACGCCTCCACGGCGGCGTCCTGGTAGCCCTCGCCGACTCCGTCACCGGCGTCACCAGCGCCACCGTCGGCGCCTCTGTGGTCACGGTGGCCATGACCATGAACTTCATCCGCACCGCAAAGCCCGGCGAGACCATCCGCGTCACCAGCCGCATCACCCACAACGGCCGCACCACCATCGTCATCGCTGCCGATATGTTTGACGAAGAGGATCACCTCATGGCCAATATCCTGGCTACCATGATGGTGGTAGACCATTTCCCGGAAATCCCGAGGGAGTGGGAGGGATAACACTATCGGTTTAGTAGTCGGTGGTCAGGGGTAGAGGCAGCAGGAGACTAATAACGGATACAAGAGCTGGAGGTTTAGTAATCAGTAATCAGTAATCAGTGATCAGTAGTCAGGACGCAACTAACGCTATTCCAACATAGCAGTACAACCGCTATGTTAGAATAACAGACAACGCGCCCTGATTACTGACCACTGATCACTGATTACTAAACCTCTAGCCTCATTCCCTACCAGCAAAAAAGACACCGGTAAGAACCGATGTCTTTTTTCATTTCTTATTTCAGGCGCAGGCCCAGTTTAGCACCGAGAGCTCTGTAACGTTCTACGTCAACGCCACGGAGATATGCGAGCATATTTCTTCTCTGGCCAACCATTTTCAGCAGACCACGACGGGAATGATGGTCTTTCTTGTGGGATTTCAGGTGTTCGGTGAGCAGAGCGATTCTCTTGGAGAGGATTGCGATCTGTACTTCTGCGGATCCGGTGTCACCTTCATGGGTAGCGTACTGTTCAATGATTTCTTTCTTTGCTTCAGCTGTCAGCATAATAGCCTCCTAAAATAATAAAATTGCTATATCCAAGTAGTCGCCGGAGTTGCGGACCACTGAGACATAGTTCACACACAGGTTATATTATAGCGTGAATGAAAGGGAAATGCAAGGGGTTTTTAGCGAAATTAGCGCTGGTGCTGACCCCGCCAGTGCAAACATATCGCTGCGGCTTCTAGCTGCTAGCTGCTGGCTGCTGGTGGGCTAGTGCACAAGCCCACCGATGAGCGCTATGTGCACAGCCCACGCAATTAGCGGTCAGGAAAATAGCTTTGCTGGCTGCTAATTGCGTGACGCTCTTTGCTTATCGTTGAGATGTTCTTCTAGCCGGCTAGAAGCCAGCAGCTAGTAGCCAGGAGCTTCACCGACATGTACGCACTAACGTGCGCACATCTTACCCCAGTACCACGCGGTCGCTCATAGCGCCGGCGGTTTCTTCGAATTTCTTCAGAAGATCTTCGATGGTGAGGTTTTTCTTTTCTTCCGGTGTGTAGTCGGCGATGATGCGGCCGCTATTCATCATGATGAGGCGGTTGCCGTATTTCAATGCATCTCGCATGTTGTGGGTGATCATCAAGGTGGTGAGGTGCTGCTCAGCCACGATTTCGTCGGTGATCTTCAGTACCTTCGATGCGGTCTTCGGGTCGAGGGCGGCAGTCGGTTCGTCGAGGAGCAGGATATCCGGTTTCTTCATGGTAGCCATGAGGAGCGTCAGTGCCTGGCGCTGGCCGCCGGAGAGAAGACCGATGCGGGCGCCCAGGCGATCTTCCAAGCCCAAGTCCAGGCGCGCCACCATGTCTTTGTATTTCTGATGGTCATCAGAGGAGAAAGCCCAGCGGAGGCGGCGGCTCTCGCCGCGGCGGGCTGCAAGAAGCAGGTTTTCCTCTACCTGCATGCCGGCAGCGGTGCCTTTCAGCGGGTCCTGGAATACGCGGCCGATGTACTTCGCTCTTTTGTACTCGCTCACTTTGGTCACGTCATTGCCATTGATTTCGATGGTACCGCTGTCAGGAATGTAAGCTCCGGCGATGGCATTGAGGAGTGTACTCTTGCCGGCGCCGTTGCCGCCGATGACGGTGCAGAAATCCCCATCATTCAGGGTCAGAGAGAGTCCATTCAGCGCTCTCTTTTCATTATTTGTGCCTTTGAAAAAGGTCTTGCTGATATTGGTTACTTTTAACATCTTCCCTGCCTCACTTTCCTACATTGAGTTTTTCTTTAATCATCGGAGCGGCCAGCGCCAGCACCACGATGATCGCAGTGAAGAGTTTCAGGTCATTTGGTGGCATGCCCAGGTAGAGCACCACAGCGATGACCACGCGGTAAATTACGGAACCGAGAACAACGGCGATGAGAGACGCCGAGAAGCTGTCCACACCAAGGAGCACTTCGCCGATGATGACAGACGCCAGGCCGATGACGATGGTACCGATGCCCATGCCCACGTCAGCGAAGCCATTGTTCTGCGCTACTACTGCACCGCAGAGGCCGATGAGCGCATTGCTGAGGAAGAGGCCAATGATAATCATGGTATCCGTATTCACGCCCTGGGCCCGCACCATCTGGGTGTTATAGCCGGTGGCACGGATGCACATGCCCAGTTCCGTACCAAAGAACCAGTATACGAAAGCGGAAATCAAAGCTAAGAGCACCGCCGGCACGATGAACGCAGCCACAGAGTTGCTCACGTGCAGCATGGATGCAGTGGTAGAGAAAATGGTATCTACACGAAGAAGGGAAATATTCGCCTTCCCCATGATGTGCAAATTGATAGAGTAAAGTGCAATCATCGTCAGAATCCCTGCCAGAATCGCAGGGATTTTCAGTTTCGTGTACAAAATTCCGGTCAGAATCCCCGCCACGACGCCGCCGAAAGCGCCGGCAGCGATGGCAAGCCAGGGGGACGCGCCGGCAGCGATCATGGTCGCCGCGATGGCGCCGCCCAGCGGGAAGCTGCCTTCACAAGTCATATCCGGTACATCCAGTACGCGGAACGAAAGAAATACACCAATAGCCAGCATGGACCACATGAGGCCCTGTGCGACTGTGGAAAAAGCTAAATCTACCATTTACAACCAATTCTCCTTTTCTACTATCCTATAGTTTTATGCATGAAATTAGAAGATTCGAGGAGCAGCACATTTGGCTGCTTCCTTACATCCGTTGACTGTATGACCGTTTACCGATCTCCTTGACGATAGAGGGAAACGCGCCCGACTACTAAGGAACCGCCAGCGGAATCGCCGCCACTTACGGCCTCGCCGGCAGCCCATCATAGAGATAGAGCTTGCGGGCCCGCTGCCACA